>JBCCWM010000068.1:0-14689 GCA_039193505.1 Pseudomonadota bacterium
GGCGCCTCGCCGGATCGACCTTCACTCCACCATGCTCCTCGCGCGACCGGCAGGACGCCCCCTCGCCCGACGACCTCACCGACGCCTGCGGGCGCGTTTCGCAACGTCGAGACGATCTCTCCGGGTTTGCAACGCTGCGCGCCCATCGCTCCTCTCGTTCAAACGGGCCGTTCGCGTCCTCAAGATGGCTGCGATCAAAGGGCGGGGGGTCACACCACAATGCCACGACGCTCCGTTCGCCGGAGGGTGAGAACGGGGCGCTCGAACATCTCTCGGCGGACGCCATGCCGGATCACTCTGGGCCGAAGGGACGTGCCGGGACAGACCTGACGACGCCGGCTCAGCGGCGTTTGGCAGCCCGGGCGGCGGTGCGCGACCGCTGGGTTTCTTGTGCCGAGACCGCTGACGCATCGGAGTTCAAACAGGTCACACCCGCTTTCAGACGCGGGTGACAGACGGGGTTTCGTCGGACCCGCGGGCGTGGGCCGCACATCCGACATTTGGCGGCCCATTGCGGTTTGGACTGTGCCAAGGGAGTGTCAGGCGCTTGCACTCGAACGCTGTGCGTCGCCGCAACTTCGCGGTCGACCCGATCCGGGGGATGCCTCATGATGCGACCGGGCTGACTTTGACCGATGGAGAGGCTGCATGACCACCCTGCTCGGCGCCATTGCCGATGACTTCACCGGCGCAACGGATTTGGCGGGTCTCTTGGCCCGCTCGGGCGTCGCCGTCTCTCTTCGGATCGGCATCCCCTCCGGCCCACCCGCGAACACGGCGGCAATCGAAGTGATCGCGCTCAAGTCGCGGACCGCGCCGGTCGCGGAGGCCGTGGCGGACAGCGAGGCCGCCCTCGCCTGGCTCCGCGGTGCAGGCGCCACGCGGTTCTTCTGGAAATACTGCTCCACCTTCGATTCAACGCCCGAAGGCAACATTGGTCCGGTCGCGGAGGCGTTGATGACCGCCCTCGGCACGGATCAGACGATCTACTGCCCGGCCTTTCCGGAGAACGGCCGCTCGATCTTCATGGGCACGCTGTTTGTCGGGCGAACGCCCCTGGCGGAGAGCCCGATGAAGGACCACCCGCTGACGCCGATGCGCGACTCAAATCTGATGCGCCTCCTAGAGCCGCAGGTGACACTGCCCGTGGGCCTGGTCGATCGACTCACCGTCGCGGCCGGTCCCGAGGCCCTCGGCCGGGAGCTCGACCGCCTCAAGGGCGAGGGAGTTGCTCATGTCGTGGTCGATGCCGTGGCGCCCGAGGATCTCGAAACCATTGCGCGCGCCTGCCGCGACATGCCCCTCCTGACCGGCGGCTCCGCCGTCGCGATGCCGCTTCCGGCGCTCTACCTCGCCGACGGCGCTCTGTCGCCCGATGCCACGCACCATGCCGCTCCGAGCGTGCCGCAACCGACTGTCGTCCTCTCGGGCAGTTGCTCGGCCATGACCAACGCTCAAGTGGCCCGGTATCTCGGGGCAGGCGCGCCGGGGCATCGCCTCGACCCGCTGACGCTCGCCGAGGGGGGGAGCGACGCGGCCCTCGGCTGGCTCCGCGCTCAGGACCTCAACCAAGCGCCGATCCTCTACGCGACGGCCGAGCCGGAGCGCGTGCGCGCCGTCCAGGCGCAGCTCGGCGCAGGCGCGGCCGGCGAGATCGTGGAGGCCACGCTCTCCGCCGCCGCCGTCGCTGCGCGCGAGGCCGGCGCGCGGCGGTTCATCGTTGCGGGCGGCGAGACCTCGGGCGCCGTCACCCGTGCTCTCGGCGTCGACAGTCTGACCATCGGGCGCGAAATCGCGCCGGGCGTGCCCTGGACCTATGGCCGCTCCGCCGGCCATGACATTGCGCTCACCCTCAAATCCGGGAACTTCGGGGCTGAGACGTTCTTTTCCGATGCCCAGGCGGTGCTGTGAGCGCAGAGGCAACCCTCCGGGAGGAGATCTGCCGCCTCGCCGAAAGCCTCTTCGCCCGCGGTCTGACCCACGGATCGACCGGCAACATCTCCGCCCGGACCGAGGATGGAGGCCTTCTCGTGAGCCCGACCGGCACCAGCTTCGGGCGCCTCGATCCGGGGCGCCTCAGCCGATTTGATGCGGCGGGCACGCACATCGCGGGCGACAAGCCCACGAAGGAAATGCCGCTCCACACGGCCTTCTATGACACCCGATCGAGCGCGGGCGCGGTGGTGCATCTTCATTCCTGCCACTCCGTGGCGCTGTCGATGCTGCCGGACACGGATCCCGACAACTTCCTGCCGCCGCTCACGCCCTACGGGATCATGAAACTCGGCAGAGTGGTGCTGCTGCCCTTTTTCGTCCCCGGCGACCCGGCGATGGGGGAGGCGGTGCGCGGCCTTGCCGGCAAGCGCTCCGCCGTGATGCTTGCCAACCACGGCCCGGTCGTCGCCGGCAAGGATGTGGAGGCGGCCTGCAACGCCATCGAGGAGCTCGAGGACACCGCGCGCCTTGCCCTCCTCACCCGCGGTCTCGGTCCGCGCGGTCTGAGCCCGGACCAGGTCCAGGCGCTGGTCACCAAATTTGACGTGGAGTGGGACGCATGAAGTTTTCGGCCAATCTCGGGTTTCTCTGGGCCGACCGGCCGTTGCCCGAGGCGATCCGAGCGGCAAAGGCCGCGGGCTTTGCCGCCGTCGAAATGCACTGGCCATACGCTGTGCCGGTCGCTGAGATGCGGGTCGTGCTCGAGGAGACCGGCCTCCCAGTCCTCGGCATCAACACCGTGCGCGGCGCACCGGGCGACAACGGCCTCGCAGCGCTCCCCGGGCGAGAGGCCGAGGCGCGGGCCGCGATCGACCAGGCGCTCGACTACGCCGCAGACATCGGCTCAGGGCGCGTCCATGTGATGGCCGGATGTGCCGATGGCGATGCCGCGCGCACCACCTTCCTTGAGAACCTCCGATACGGCGCTGCGCGCGCGGAGACTGCAGGGATCGGCCTCGTGATCGAGCCGCTCAACCGCCACGATGCGCCCGGCTACTTCCTCAGAACGACCGACCAGGCGCGGGAGATCATAGACACGCTCGGCCAGAGTTCGGTCCGCCTGATGTTCGATTGCTACCATGTCGGCCGAACTGAAGGCGACATCGTCACGCGATTTCAGGATCTTATGCCCTGGATTGGGCATGTTCAGATCGCGGCGGTGCCGGATCGCGGCGCGCCGGATCACGGGGAGCTCGATTACCGCGCGATCCTGGCGGGGATCGCTGCCACCGGGTGGGACACGCCGATCGGCGTGGAGTACAAGCCCGATGGCGACACGGACGCGACGCTCGGCTGGCTCCCCGCCTTGTCAACCATCGATGGTGCGGCACCCCTCACCGGCGCGTAGAGTATTGAAATTGAAGGAAAATTATGGCTCAGAATGCCTTGCGCGCTGATGCGCTGTCGGTAACCATGTCAAAATTCTCATAAAACTTTCGAAATTTGGCTCGCAGATTGCCCCAGAAATGATCAAGTCTGCTAGTCTTAAGAGATGTGAGAGTGTGAATGAGTTTTGGAGCAGGCTCCATGCAGAGTTTGATTGAGCGTCCGTCGATGGAATTGGATCAAGTGCAACACGTCGCGGCAGAGGTCGACGCGGTGCTGACGGCAGCAACCGATGCACTGACGGGGGAGCGTCGGGCGAGCCAAGTCGAGATCCGGGACGCCCTCCGGAACGCACCCCCTGTGATCAGCGTCGTCGGTCAGGTGAAGGCCGGAAAGACGGCGCTCTCCAACGCGCTCCTGCGTCGCCCGCGTCTCTTGCCGAGCGACGTCAATCCCTGGACCAGCGCCGTGACCGCCGTCCGCCTCGGCGGCAGCGGGGGCCGGGACAGTGCGGCGTTTCGGTTCCTCAGCCAGGAGGATTGGACGGCTCTCCGGGAGAACGGCGGCCATCTGGGTGAGCTTGCGCGGCGCACGGGGCATGCCGACGAAGCGGCGACGCTCGCCCGCCAAGTGGACGGCCTCCGCGCACGCGCCATCGCGCGGCTCGGGCGCAATTTCGAAGCGCTGCTCGGGGGCGAGCACAGCTTCGACAGCGTCTCGCCCGAGCTGATCGGGCGCTATGTCGCCGGCGGCTCCGAGCCCGACAGCGAGACTGTTGGACGCTATGCCGAGATCACCAAGAGCGCTGAGATCACCCTCGGCGGCGTCGACGGCTTGGCGCGGATCATCCGCGACACCCCTGGGGTGAACGACCCGCTCCTGATCCGCGAGGCGATGACCCTCGACGCGCTCAAGGACACCGACATCTGTGTCGTCACGCTCTCCGCGGGCCAGGCGATGACGCTTTGCGATCTCAGCCTCATTCGCGTTCTCTTCGCAATCAAGGCCGAGAACATTGTCATCTTTGTCAACCGAAGCGACGAGCTGACAGACCCCGCGGCGCAAATGACCGAGATCCGCGCCCGGATCCTCGAGACCTTTGCCGAGTACGGCCTGAACGCCGTCCCGCCCGTGGTTTTTGGCAGCGCCGCCTGGGCGGAGGCCGCGCTGACGGGTGACGTTGGCGGCCTCAGCCGTGCGTCGCGCGCCGCACTCCTCGAGGCGGCCGTCGCTGCGGAGCTGAGCCTCCTCGACGCGGCCTGGGCGAAGTCGGGCATTGCCGAGCTCGAGGCTGTCATTGCCGAGATGCTGGGCGCGGGCGTTCTCCGCCGCCGCTTTGGGCACGCGCTCCGCACGACGCTCTCGCATCTCCGGGCCGAGCAGGATGCCGGCGCGCTGCGCGCCCGCCCCGCGGAGGAGCGGCCTGCAACAGCCGAGGTCAGTGCACGGGTCGAGCGGATCCGGCAGACCCGTTCCGCTGAGCTCGACCGCGCCCTCGACAGCCACGCGCTCTCGTTCAAGCGCGCGTTCACCGATCTGATTGAGGACTTCATCGCCGAGCAGACCAAACGGCTCCGCGCCGATGTCGAGGCGCACGGACCGATGCGGAGCTGGATGGCCGATGCGATCCGCTTCCGCCGCATCATCAGCGGCCTCTACCAGCAGGCTATGGCTGAGCAGACCGCGCGCTTTGAGGCGATCTTCCAGCGCACCGCGCGGGACCTCTCGCAGATCTACGCCGATCTTGCCGGCACCGGCGCCGCCGACCGCGTGACCCCTCCCATGGTGCCGGATGCCGGGGCGCCCATCGCCATCGGGCGGACGCTTGCGATCGATATGGCGGGGCGCTGGTGGCATGGCCTTCTCAGCCGCACGAGCCGGACCGACCGCATCGCGCAAGAGATCGCGACGATGATCCGGCGCGAAGGCAAGGCGATCCTCGACCAGCTCGAAGGCGACAATCGTCTGGCCCAGGCGATCGCCGCGAGAAGTGAGCTGACCCGGTGCATTGAGGCCGAGGGCGCGGCCCTTTTGACGCTCGCCGCGGGCCGGGGCGCAACGCCGCCGACACCCGTTTCGGCGGACGTGATCGAGCAGCGGGTCCTGCGGGCCTTTGACGCTGTCAACACGACCGCGGCGGATGTCCGCATCGCGGCCCAATAGCGTGAGGAGGGCCGCCGGCAGACGGCCCACCGTCGTTTTGATGGGGGAGTTCAGCACGGGCAAGTCGAGCCTCGTGAACCTCCTTCTCGGCCAAAAGCTCCTGCCGACGCGCGCCACTGCAACGCAGATACCTGGCGTCATGCTCGAACACGGTCCCGCCGGCGTCGCTGTGGCCACCCGCCGCGACGGGCGGGTCGTCAGCGTCGGCAGCGACGATCCGATGGCCCTCGACTACCGGGTCTACGCCTTTGTGCGGCTCCGCAATCCGGCCCCCGTGCTCAAGAAGGTGACGCTCTTCGACACGCCCGGGATTTCCGATCCGCTCCTGCCGCTCTCGGCGCACGTCGAACTTGCCGACACGCTCGACACCGTTCTCTGGTGCACCCCCGCCACGCACGCCTGGCGCGAGAGCGAGCATGCGGCCTGGCGCCAGATCCCCGCGGCGCTGCGCGAGCGTGCGACGCTCGTCGTCACCAAGTCGGACCTTATCGGCGACACCGACCGCACCCGGATCGAGCAACGACTTGCGCGGGAGACGGAGGGGCTCTTTGCCCACCGGATTTTCCTGTCCGCCAGCGACGCCGAGGCGGCGCGGAGCGCGAGCGACGCAGAGTGGCACGAGAGCGGCGGCGCAGCGCTCCTCTCAGTCCTGGGTCTAACCCGCGCTGACCTTGGCATCGCCTGCCAGACTGAACCAGCGGCGCACGTCGCCCCGGCGCCACCGAGCCAGCCCGCGCCTGTCGTGCACTCGGTTCAGGACCAGGTCCAACCGCCGGTTGCAGGCATCGACATCGCCGCTCTGGCGACCGTTCCCGGATGCCTCGGGGCCAGCCTCGTCGACTGCGAGACCGGATTGATGCTGCGGTCGGTGGGTGGCGGCGATCTGGACCTCGATGCCGCCGCCACCGAGGCCGCGGGGGTGCTCCGCGCCGCGCGGCGCCTCAGCAGTGAGATTGAGGATCTGGTGGTCAATGCGGGCGCTCTCGTGCACCTCCTTCGGCCGTTGCTGGAGGAGCCCAATCTGGCCGTCCACCTGATCCTCGATCCCGCCCGAGCCGAGCCGCAAAGCGCGCGCGCCCGCATGGACACGGCCATCCAAGACCGCGGGCCGCAGCGTCGAGGCACGCCGCCGCACTGATCCCGAGAGGACGCACCCGGGCGTCGCGCTCTTTGACGGCTGTTGCGGCGGCGACACCGCTCGCGTATGGATCTTGCCAGGCACGGACATAATCGTGTGTTGGGAGCCTCCCCCTCCTAACAAAAGAAAATCCGGAGGAGCTCCTTGCCCGCGCATAAACTCGATTCGATCGATCGCAAGATTCTGTCCGAGTTGCAGGACGACGGTCGCATGACCAATGTGGAGCTGTCGCGGCGGGTCGGCATCTCGGCGCCGCCCTGTCTGCGCCGTGTCCGCACTCTCGAAGAGATGGGCTACATCAAAGGCTACCACGCCGACGTCAATTCCCGTGCACTCGGCTTCGAGGTGCAGGTCTTTGCAATGGTCAGCTTGAAGAGCCAGGCGGAGGCCGATCTCTCCTCCTTCGAGGCCCGCGCGCGCGCCTGGCCGCTGGTGAGGGAGTGTCACATGCTGAACGGTGAGATCGATTTCATCCTCAAGTGTGTGTCCCCCGATCTGTCCACGTTCCAGACCTTCCTGACGGAGGAGTTGACCGCCGCCGACAATGTGGCCTCCGTCAAAACCTCTCTCGTGATCCGCGGCGCGAAGGACGCGCCGGGCGTGCCCTTCGACATTCTCGAAGCGCGCCTCGCCCGCGCCGAGTAGCGCCGCGAGAGCCGGGTCGCAATCGGCGCGCCCCCGCGCAGCCGATGCGCGTTTGCCTGACCGCGTTGGTTGACTTGGACACACGCGCCGTCAATGATCCGAGACAACGCACAACAATAATCCTTGGGAGGAAGAGGATGCGCTCACATCTGCTGGCTGCGACAGCAGTCATCACAATTGTCTCATTTGCGCCCCAGGCCATCGCCGATATAGCCGCGGCGGAGCGTTGGATCGACGACGAGTTCCAGCCATCGGCCCTCAGCCGCGACGAGCAAGTTGCGGAGATGCAATGGTTCATCGACGCCGCGGCGCCCTTTGTGGGCATGGAGATCAACGTCCTCTCGGAGACGATCCCGACGCACTCCTACGAGTCGGAGACGCTGACCCAGGCATTCGAGGACATCACCGGCATCAAAGTGAACCACCAGCTGCTCGGTGAGGGCGAAGTGGTGCAGGCGGTCCAGACGCAGATGCAGACCCGCCGGAACCTATATGACGGCTATGTCAACGACAGCGATCTGATCGGGACCCACGCGCGCCTGCAGTTGGCCTACAACCTCAGCGACATGATGGCGGGCGAGTGGGCGGCGACCACCAACCCGGGTCTCGACCTCGACGACTTCATTGGCGCGTCCTTTACGACGGGGCCCGACGGCAAGCTCTACCAGCTGCCCGACCAGCAGTTCGCGAACCTTTACTGGTTCCGCAAGGATTGGTTCGACCGCGAGGATCTTCAGGCCCAGTTCCAGGAGCTCTACGGCTACGAGCTCGGCGTGCCGATCAACTGGTCGGCCTATGAGGACATCGCGGAGTTCTTCTCGGTCCACGTGAAGGAAATCGACGGCGTCACGGTGTACGGCCACATGGACTACGGCAAGCGTGCGCCGGATCTCGGCTGGCGGATGACGGATGCCTGGCTCTCGATGGCCGGCGCCGGCGATGTCGGTGAACCGAACGGTGTGCCGGTCGACGAGTGGGGCATCCGGATGGAGCCCGGCTCCTGCAACCCGGCGGGCGCCAGCGTCACCCGCGGCGGTGCGGCGAACGGCCCGGCGGCGGTCTATGCGATCCGCAAGTGGGACGAGTGGCTGCGGAACTACGCGCCCCCGGCGGCGGCGTCCTACGACTTCTACCAGTCGCTGCCGGCGCTCTCCCAAGGCAACGTTGCGCAGCAGATCTTCTGGTACACGGCCTTCACCGCCGACATGGTGAAGCCCCAGTCTGAGGGCAACAACACTGTCGATGAAGAGGGTATGCCCCTCTGGCGGATGGCGCCTTCGCCGCACGGTCCCTATTGGACCGAAGGCCAGAAGGTCGGCTACCAGGACGCCGGGTCGTGGACGTTCCTGAACTCGACGCCCTCGGACCGGGCGCAGGCCGCTTGGCTCTACGCGCAGTTCGTGACCTCGAAGACCGTCGACACCCGCAAGTCCCATGTCGGTCTGACCTTCATCCGGGACTCCACGGTCAACCACGAGAGCTTCACCGAGCGTGCGCCGCGGCTCGGTGGCCTGGTGGAATTCTACCGCTCCCCCGACCGGACCGCGTGGTCGCCGACGGGGATCAACGTGCCGGACTACCCGAAGCTTGCGCAGATCTGGTGGCAGCAGATCGGCGACGTGAACTCGGGCGCCTTCTCGCCGCAGGAGGCCATGGACCGTCTCGCCGAAGAGATGGACATCACCATGGCGCGCATGCAGCAGGCCGATGAGGCGGCGAACGTCTACGGCGGCTGCGGCCCACGCCTCAACGAGGAGCAGGATGCGGAGTTCTGGCTGGCCCAGGACGGCGCGCCGAAGGCCAAGCTTGAGAACGAGAAGCCCAAGGGCGAGACCGTTCGCTACGAAGACATCGTCGCGCGCTGGGCGCAGTGATGACTGGGGCGGGGCGCCGAACGCGCCCCGCCCTCCCCTCGCGACCCTTGTGGGAGTGGTGCATGGGATCCCGGGGACCAAACTGCATCCAATCAGCCGAACGGCCCTGCAGGACCGCGCATGCCCGGCCCGGGTGTCGGACCCAGCCTGCCGTCTGGTCCGCCCACGCCTCATTCGTGGGGTCCTGCCATGACGCTTGAGCTCAAGGCCGTCAAAAAGAAGGTCGGGGGCGAGCCCCATATCTACGAGACGTCGCTCACGTTCGAGGTCGGCGGCTTCAACATCCTCCTCGGCGCGACCAATGCCGGGAAAAGCACACTCATCAAGTTGATGGCCGGGCTTGAGCGTCCGTCGAGCGGCGAGATCTGGGCCGAGGGGCGGAACGTCACCGGCCTCAACCCGCAAAAGCGGCGGATTGCACTCGTCCACCAGTTCTTCGTGAACTACCCGCACATGTCGGTCTTCGACAACATCGCCTCCCCGCTCCGCGTCCAAGGCATGCCCGAAGACGAGGTGAAGACGCGTGTTCACGAGGCGGCCGATATCCTGAAGCTCGGCCCGATGCTCGCCCGCCGTCCGCAGGAGCTCTCGGGCGGGCAGCAGCAGCGAACGGCGCTGGCGCGCGCGATCGTCAAGGACGCAACGGCGATCTTCCTCGATGAGCCGCTGGCGAACCTCGACTACAAACTGCGCGAGGAGCTGCGCGATCAACTGCCGGAACTTCTCGGCGACCGCGGCACCGTTGTTGTCTACGCGACATCCGAGCCGACCGAGGCGCTCCTCCTCGGCGGGCACACAGCGCTCCTCCACGAGGGGCGGGTCACGCAGTTCGGGCCGACCACGGCGATCTACCGGGCGCCGGCAGACCTGACCTCCGCGCGGGTCTTCTCCGACCCGCCGATCAACGTCGCCGAGGTGGAGAAGAAGGGCGACCGGATGCATCTCGGCGCGCTCCATTGGCAGGTCGCGGCCGAGGCCGCCGCGCTGCGCGATGGGCCCTACACGATGGGCATCCGCCCGCACCACATCACACCGACCGAGCCCGAGGGCGACACCGTGCGGATCACGGGCGATGTGCAGATCACGGAGCTTTCGGGGTCCGAGAGCGTCGCGCACTTTGCCGTCGGCCCCACGAGCTGGGTCAGTCTCGCGGCCGGGATCCATCCCTACCGCGTGGGCGAGGCGCATGACTTCTTCATGGTGCCCGGGCACTGCTACTATTTCGCGCCCGACGGGGCGCTCGCCGCGCGGGGGCGCCTCCATCATGGCTAAGATCGGGCTCGACAAACTGCGCCACAGCTACTTGCCGACGCCGAAGGCGCCCGAAGACTACGCGCTGAAAGAAATCGATCTCGAGTGGACGGATGGCGGCGCCTACGCCCTTCTCGGCCCGTCGGGTTGCGGGAAATCGACGCTTCTGAACATCATCTCGGGGCTTCTGACGCCGAGCGAGGGGCGGATCCTCTTCGATGGTGCAGACGTCACCGACCTGCCGCCCGACAAACGCAACATCGCCCAGGTGTTCCAGTTCCCGGTGATCTACGACACCATGACCGTCTACGACAATCTGGCCTTTCCGCTGCGCAATCGCGGCGTCGAGGAGACCCGCGTCGACGCCCGTGTCCGCGAGATCGCGACGATGCTGGAGCTCGAGGACCGGCTGACCACGCGCGCGGCCAACCTGACGCCCGACAACAAGCAAAAGATCTCGATGGGCCGCGGCCTCGTCCGCGACGACGTCAACGTGATCATGTTCGACGAGCCGCTGACAGTGATCGACCCCGAGCTCAAGTGGAAGCTCCGCTCGAAGCTGAAGGAGCTCCACCAGCGGATCGAGGTCACGATGATCTACGTGACCCATGACCAGACCGAGGCGCTGACCTTCGCCGACCAGGTCGTTGTGATGCAGGACGGTGTCATCGTCCAGATCGGCACGCCGGAGGAGCTCTTCGAGCGGCCGCGCCACACCTTTGTGGGCCATTTCATCGGCTCGCCCGGCATGAACATCCTGCCCTGCGAGGTTCAGGGGGCCCGCGCGGCCTTCCGCGGCGCGCCAGTGGCCCTCGAGGGACCGATTGAGCGGATCGGCACCCGGACCGAAATCGGGATCCGCCCCGAATATGTCCGCCTCGCCGCGGACGGGATCCCGGCCACAGTCCGGAAGGCCGCCGATATCGGGCGCCACACGGTGGTCGAGGCAGTGGCGGGCGAGACGGTCGTGAACGCGATCATCGCCGGTCCGCCGCCTGAGCGGGGAACGGAGGTCCACCTGGCGCTCGAGCCGCGCCAGACCCGCCTCTACGCCGATGGCTGGATCGCGACGGAAGCGGGGGCGCCATGAAATCCGAGAACCAACGCGGCTGGTTTTTCGTCCTGCCGGTCCTGATCCTCGTCGCCTTCAACGCGCTGATCCCGCTGATGACAGTGGTGAATTACTCAGTCCAGGAGACCTTCGGCAACAACCAGTTCTTCTGGGCCGGCATGCGCTGGTTCGAGGAGATCCTGCGCTCCGAGCGGTTCCATGCGGCCCTCGGCCGACAGCTCTTTTTCACGGCCACCATCCTGATCATCGAGATCCCGCTCGGCGTCGCCATCGCGCTTGCCATGCCGCGGAAGGGGTTCTGGGTGCCCGTCTGCCTTGTCCTGATGGCGCTGCCTCTCCTCATCCCCTGGAACGTCGTGGGCGCGATGTGGAACATCTTCACGCTGCCCGACATCGGCCTCCTCGGCTGGACGCTCAACAATGTGGTGGGCATCGACTACAACATGACGCAAAGCCCGGTCGCAGCCTGGATCACCATCATTGTGATGGATGTCTGGCATTGGACCTCGCTGGTTGTCCTCTTGGCCTATGCCGGCCTCATCTCGATCCCCGAGGCCTATTATCAGGCGGCCAAGATCGACGGGGCCTCCAATTGGGCCGTCTTCCGCTACATCCAACTGCCGAAGATGAAGCGCGTGCTGACCATCGCGATCCTCTTGCGCTTCATGGACAGCTTCAACATCTACACCGAGCCTTTCGTCCTGACCGGGGGCGGCCCCGGCAACTCCACCACGCTCCTCTCGATCGATCTGGTGAAGGTGGCGCTCGGCCAGTTCGACCTCGGCCCCGCCGCCGCGATGAGCCTGATCTACTTCGGGATCACCCTCGGGGTGTCCTGGCTCTTCTACACTCTGATGACGAGGGATGAGACGTGAACGCCCGCAGCCTGGTCACCCTCCTGTACATTCTGTTCCTCCTGCTGCCGATCTACTGGTTGGTGGCAATGAGCTTTAAGACCACGAACGAGATCCTCGGCGGCTTCAGCCTCTTCCCGCAGGAGTTCACGCTCGAGAACTACATCGCGATCTTCACAGATCCGACTTGGTATTGGGGCTATATCAACTCGATCATTTACGTCTCGCTCAACACGGTGATCTCGCTCGCCGTGGCGTTGCCCGCGGCCTATGCCTTCTCGCGCTACAGCTTTATGGGCGACAAGCACCTCTTTTTCTGGCTGCTGACGAACCGCATGGCGCCGGCCGCTGTCTTTGCGCTGCCCTTCTTCCAGCTCTATTCCGCGGTCGGCCTCTTTGACACGCACCTCGCGGTGGCGCTCGCGCATTGCCTCTTCAACATCCCCCTCGCCGTTTGGATCCTCGAGGGGTTCATGTCGGGCGTGCCCAAAGAGCTCGACGAGACGGCCTATGTCGACGGCTACTCGTTTCCGCGGTTCTTCGCGACGATCTTCATTCCGTCGATCAAGGCTGGCGTCGGCGTCGCCGCCTTCTTTTGCTTTATGTTCTCTTGGGTGGAGATGCTGCTGGCCAAGACTCTGACCGCCGTCGAGGCCAAGCCCATCGTCGCCACCATGACGCGCACCGCCTCGAGCGCGGGCTACGAGCTTGGCCTCCTCGCCGCCGCCGGGGTCTTGACGATCATCCCGGGCGCCATCGTGATCTACTTTGTCCGGAACTACATCGCGAGGGGCTTCGCCCTCGGGAGGGTGTGATGCGCCTCGTTCTCGCCGGTCTCCTCCTGCTGCCGGCAGTTGCGCTGGCCCAAGGGTGGGGCAATGTCTCCCAGCCTCAGGAAGAGGTCTTCACCTGGGCCAAGTGGTGGACCGAGCCCATTGGCGGCGGCTTCTGGATGGCCTGGACCCGCGCCACTGTCGCAGTCTTTGTGTTCGTGTTCGGCGCCATCGGCCTGATGGCGCTCCTCGAGCGGCGCCACCCGGGCGGCAATGCGCGTACCGGCATCCTCGGCCTGACAACGACCCGGGGCGACCGACTCTTCATCAGCATCCTCGGCTCAGCCTACATCTTCCTCGCGTGGCTCGGCCTCGTCGGCACTCCGCTTTGGGCGCCGCTCGCCCTCGCGGCTCTCTGGATAGGGTTCTGTTTCTGGAAGGTTTAGGGCGCAATCTCCCCGCGCCCTCCAGAGATCTCCAGGTTCCCTACACTTAGTCTCCCAGCAGACGGACACCGCACCCCGTAAACCTTCCCCGGGAGCGTGAGCGGGGGAAGACAGTGATCTCAAGTGAGCGGATCGGTGCGGCCGGCATCGACGGCGCGACCGCAGTGCCGAGTGGAGACATCCGCCCCAACACAGGGGCAGCCCGTGTCGCGCTCCTCGCGTGGCAGCCGCGCGCGCACGCCCGGAGGATCCCGCGTCGCCCGGATCTGCTCGGCAATCAGGCGCGCCACGGCGACCGCTTCATCGACGGCGCAATCACAAGCGTGCTCAAACAGCTTGCTGGCTGCAACGCCCGTGGGGAGGTCCCGGCGAGCGCCGAGGGCGTGCGGAGGGACCCCGGCCATTCGATCGCGGCTCTTCCAGCCTCCATCGCCCCAACCACAGGGCGTGACCGGGCCAATTGCGGGCTCCGCACCCTGATGGCCCGCTCAGGCGTCGCTTGTGCGACGCGCCGTGTCGGGAAACCCGGGGCGCCGCCGGGCCCTGTCCCACATGTCGGTCTTCAGGCTCAGCAGAGCGGGGGCCGCATGCGCCCCGGACTAAGGCGCGAGACCGCCGGCGATCAGCCCCTCCCGGAAGATCTCGCGATGCGCGTCCTCCCGGAACGGATACGTGCCAAGGATCCGCTCGACCCCGCCCATCGGTCCGAACGCGGCGAGCGCTGTGCAGGCCTCCCGCGCGGCCGCCGCGTCCCCGGTCAGACCGAAAAGTGCGATCCGGCGGTGGAAGGTGCGCCGGTGCGCCGTGCTCCACCGGACAGAGCGGTCGAGGAGCGCGCGCGCGCGCTCAAACTCGCCCTTCAAGAGATGCCAGAGCGCGAGATCGGCCTCGACCACGGGGCGATGTCGAAAGGTCGGATCAATCCGGATCATCCGCGACTGCGCCGCAAGCGCGTGATCGAGATCGCCCGCAAACCCCGCCACGCAGCCCGCGAAGTGGTAGGCTTTGAGCGCGCTGGGGTTGAGCCGCACACCCTCGTTCACGTGCAAAAGCGCCCTGTCGTGATTGCCGTTCGACCAGAGCTCGCCGAGCCCGGTCAGCGCATGCGCGCTCCAGGAGCTCGGATCGATGTCGAGCGCGGCCTTTGCCGCC
>JBCCWM010000069.1:0-14508 GCA_039193505.1 Pseudomonadota bacterium
ATTGCCACGCACGGCAAGCGCCGCCGCGACCCCCGCGCCTTGGCCCGTAACGGTGCAGCACGCCATGTTTCGGGTCGCGGCATGGGCAACGCGGTCGCCCCCGATGGCCCGGCCGGCGACCAGAAGGCCCTCGATCCGCTTCGGCAGGACCGACCGGTAGGGGATCTGCATGTAGCGCCCGGTAGTGGGCAGGACGAAGATGCCGTAGCCGTCGATAAACTCGGGGAAGATGCCGATTGTGTCCTCGAAGCGGCCCTGGTTGCGCGTCTCATCCTCGGTGATGTTGTGCTCAGCATCGATCTTGCGCGTGTCCCGCACACCGAGTGTCATCCCGAAATTGCGGAGCCGCGCGCCTGAGCAGCCGGGCGTGAAGGCACGGAGCGCATCGATCGCAGCCATTGCTTGGGCGCGGCCAGTCATCTCGGCTCGGGTCATGCTGCAGGGATCGGTGCCGTCAACCGCGTCGAGCCCAACGACGTTCATGTAGGTAAGCTCGCCCGTGTCATGCATCGCCCCCCAAGTGCCGGCGAGCGTTGTCAGATCTGCCGGGATCAGACCCGCCTCGCGCGCACGGTCAAAGGGCTTTTTGAGAAAGGGGGAGAACATCTTGTCCTCTTTCCCCGACGTCTCGATCTCCCACTCTCCGACCGACCAGTCGGCATACGTCTGCGGATCCTCGGCGATGCCAGCAAGGAAGGCCTTTTTGTCGACGCCCGCGAGGTGAAACATCACAGAGGTCGCCTGCATCTCTTCGACAGGCGTCTTGTGGACCGGTGCGCCGGCGCGGTGGGCGAGATCGGCATCGCCCGTTGCGTCGATGACGACGCGCCCGAGGATGGCCTCGCGCCCGGCCTTCGATTCGGTGATGACGCCGGCGACGCGGTTCCCCTCCATCACCACATCGGTGACCATGCGGTGGAGCATCGGGCGCACGCCCGCCTCCTCGACCATACGGTCGGCGACGAGTTTGAAGCCCTCGCTGTCGAGCTCCATCGAGAGGGACTGGCTCTCGGGAACGGCGGCGCCCATCTCGGACGCGCGGGCCTCGTACTCGGCCGCGAGCCCGCCCGCCTCCACCGTTTGCTCGTGGCGGTACCAGGCAAAGCCTTCGACGCCCACAACCGTTATGTTGCCGCCCATGCAGCCGAAACGCTCAACAATCGTGACGTCGACGCCCATCCGCGCCGCGGCCAGCGCCGCCGAGAGACCGCCGGGACCGGAGCCCACGACGAGGACATCGGTGCGGTGAATGACCGGCACCCGGCGCTCTGGTTCGGTGACGACGCCAAAGATTTCGGACATGGTGCATCCCTTTGCCTGAGGCCCAGATCACTCTCTACGCGGCGGCGCGCCGGAAGGCGAGTGCGCGAACGACGCCAAAGCGCCGCCGCACGACCCCTGACCGATTGCCAACGCGCGGGTTCCGCGAAATGGTCGGGGAAAACCACCAGAGGAGGCCCAACCATGTCCCACATTCCTTCGCGCGGCGCGGCGCAATGACCGTCAGCCTCGGCCTCTCCGGCCTCGGGACTATGGGGGCGGCCCTCGCCCTCAACCTCGCCGACAAAGGCTTCGATCTCGTCGTTCAGAACCGGACGGTCGAGACGGCGCACCGTTTCGTTGCGGAGGCAGGCGCGCTCGCGCCCCGCCTCCGCGCCGTCGACACTCCCGCGGATCTGGTGGCAGCCCTCGCGCCGCCGCGTGCCATCCTGCTGATGGTTCCGGCCGGACAGGCCGTCGATGATGCCATCGCAACAATCCTGCCCCTCCTCGGCCCCGACGATGTGTTGATCGACGGCGGCAACGCGAACTTCCGCGACACGAAGCGCCGCGCGGCGGGGACGGCGCACCTGATCGGTCTCGGCGTGTCCGGCGGCGAGGAAGGCGCGCGCCACGGCCCCTCGATGATGGGCGGCGGCGAGGCTGTGGCCTGGGAGCGCGTGGCCCCCGTGCTCGAGGCCATTGCGGCACGGTACGAGGGGACGCCCTGCGCCGCCCGCTTCGGCCCGGGCGGTGCGGGTCACTTCGTCAAGACGGTCCACAACGGGATCGAATACGCCGACATGGCGTTGATCGCCGAGATCTACGGCATCCTTCGCGACGGCTTCGGGTGGGAGCCTGCGCGGATCGGTGACCTCTTCGCGCGCTGGAACACCGGCCCCCTCAAGTCCTATCTCGTTGAAATCACGGCGGCGGTTGCCGGGGCCGCGGACACCGAGACCGGGCGGCCGATCCTCGACGTGATCCTCGACCGCGCCGGGCAGAAGGGAACCGGGCGCTGGACGGCGATCGAAGCGCAGACGCTCGGCGTCGCGGTCCCGGCAATCGAAGCCGCGGTCGCCTCGCGCAACATTTCGGCCGAGCTCGACCTCCGCCGGCAGGGCGAGGCGCGGTTCGGGCCCGCGCCGGTTCGCCTCCCGCATGATGCGCTGAGCGAAGGCGAGCTCGAGGCGGCGCTCATCGGAGCGAAGATCATGGCCTATGTGGAGGGGTTCGCCCTCCTCCGCGCGGCAAGCGCAGCGGAGGGGTGGGGCATGCCGCTCGGCCAAGTGGCGCGGGTCTGGCGCGCGGGCTGCATCATCCGCTCCGACATGCTGAACGACATGGCGGCCGCCTTCGATGAAGACGCCGAGCGGCCCCTTTTCCTCGCGCCAGCCTTTGCCGAGCACCTCGCGGGCGCAGTCGGCCCGCTCCGTGCCGTGGTTGCGACCGGGATCCGCCATGGCCTCTCGGTCCCGGCCCTCTCCGCCGCGCTCAGCCATTTCGAGATGCTCCGCACCGAGCGCTCGACGGCCAACATGCTCCAGGGCCTGCGGGACTATTTCGGCCGCCACGGGTTTGAGCGCACCGATCAGGCGGGCGCACATCATGGACCATGGGCGGAGGGCTGACCGGTCGCCGCCCCTTTGGGGACCGCGCGCACATCGCTCCCTCTGGGCAGCGGCGCGGGTGCGCCCCCGTCAGGGATCGGGTCGGGCGACCGCGCCACCCCGGTCTTGCCGGGGGCGCGGATGCTTGATCGGCTTCGGGCGCGGCTGCCGGATCTTTCTCTGACGCGGCGGGTCACCATTCCGGTCTACATGGTCCACAACTCCCGCGACCCGGAGGACTATTTCTTCCTCGTCGACTTCGAAGCGTTTGTGGCGCGCTCGCGCGAGGGTCTGTTCGTCCGCCCACAGCTCAAGATCCTGGCCGGGCGGGACGATTTCGACCGTCAGACCTTTGCGCGCCAGTTCCGCGAGGTCTTCGCGCAGGAGTTCGATGCGATGCGCGCGGCCCTGGCGGCGGAGAAGGGCCGGCGCGGCTGGCTGGACTGGGATCTCGGGCTCGCGATTGCGCCCAACCTCATCGGCGGCCTGATCGCCAACATCATCCTCGCAATCGCGCTGCGGCTCGGCCGCACGCTCCTCCCCGACATTCGGTTGCCGGGCTGGGTGCGCGGCAGGAGTGCCGAGACCAAGCTCGAGGATGAGATCGCCGGGATCCGCGACCGGGTCGACAGCGCACTCGAGACCATCGAGATCGCGCTCCACCGGGAGCTCTACGCACATGCCTGGTCGGGCGGCGCCCCGGGGCCGATGCGAGGCATGGATCCCGCCGCCTGGCCGCTGCCCGACTATGTCCGCGACCACTTGACCGATCGGAAGAGCGGCGCATGGTGGTAAGCGCTCAGGCCGATTTGGCGACAGGCACCGCAGGGTCGTAGGCGAGGTTCGGGGCAAGCCACCGCTCCACCTCGTCGAGCGTCATGCCCTTCCGGGACGCATAATCCGCCACCTGGTCGCGACCGATCCGGCCGACGCCGAAATAGGCCGCATCTGGGTGCGCGAAATAGAGGCCGGACACCGAAGCCGCGGGCCACATCGCGCAGCTTTCCGTCAACGAGAGGCCAATCTCAGCCGCATCGAGCAGGCGGAAGAGCGTGTGCTTTTCGCTGTGATCCGGGCAGGCGGGATATCCGGCCGCCGGACGTATGCCCCGGTAGCGCTCAGCGATCAGATCCTCGGGCGTGAGCGTCTCGTCGGCCGCATAGCCCCAGAATGTGCGGCGGACGCGGGCGTGCATCTCCTCCGCCAGCGCTTCAGCGAGGCGATCGGCGAGGGCCTGGACCAGTATAGCATCGTAGTCATTGCCCTCCGTGCGGAGGCGGTCGGCGATCCCGTGCACCTCGGACCCGGTCGTCACGGCAAACCCGCCGATCCAGTCGGGTGTGCCCATGGGCGCAATGAAGTCCGAGAGGCAGAAATTTGCGCGTCCCCCGCTCTTTGTGCCCTGCTGGCGGAGCATGTGGAAGCGCGCAGTCTCTGCCGTTCGCTCGTCATCCGTCCAAACGACGATGTCGTCGCCCTTTCGGTTTGCAGGCCAGAGGCTGACAACAGCGCGAGGGGAGAACCAGTCCTCCGCAATGATCCGGTCGAGCATTGCTTGGGCATTCTCGTAGAGCTCCCGCGCAACAGGGCCTTTGTCCGGATCGTCGAGGATCGCCGGGAAAGTCTGGCGCATCTCCCACGTCCAGAAGAAGGGCGACCAGTCGATCACCGGGCGGAGCTCTGCCGCGGGAACGTCGATCACCTGGCGCCCGGGGAGGAGCGGGCGCTGCGGGCGGTTGTCGGCAAACCGGCCGTCGAAGCCCCGTGCCTGAGCCTCGCGGAGGCTGACGGTCGCGCGTGTCGCCGAGGCGGGGGCTGTGATCCGGGCCTGATCGTCCGCAACCTCCGCCAAAAACTGCGGCTTGCGCTCCGTCGAGAGAAGCCGCGATACCACGCCGACGGCCTTCGACGCATCGTCGACATGGATCACGCCATGCTCATAGGCCGGCGCGATCTTGAGAGCGGTGTGTTTCTTTGAGGTTGTCGCACCGCCAATCAAAAGCGGCATCTTGAGGCCAGCGCGGGTCATTTCGGAGGCGACCTCGACCATCCGGTCGAGGGACGGGGTGATCAGACCGGAGAGGCCGATGATGTCGGCCTCCTCGGCCTCGGCGCGCGCGATGATGTCCTCAGCCGGGACCATCACACCGAGATCGATCACCTCGTAATTGTTGCAGGCAAGCACCACGCCCACTATGTTCTTGCCGATGTCGTGCACGTCTCCCTTCACCGTTGCCATCAGGATCCGGCCTTTGGAGGAGCGGTCGCCGGAGGCTGCCTTCTCCGCCTCCATGAAGGGGATGAGGTGGCTGACCGCGGTCTTCATCACTCGCGCGGACTTGACCACCTGGGGGAGGAACATCTTCCCCTCCCCAAAGAGCTCACCGACGACATTCATGCCGTCCATCAGCGGTCCCTCGATCACTTCGAGCGGGCGGGCGGCGGCCTGGCGCGCCTCCTCCGTGTCGTCGACCACATAGTCCGTGATGCCGTGGATCAGCGCATGCGAGAGCCGCGCGCCCACCGGGGCCTCGCGCCATTTCGGGTCCGCCTTGGCCTGTGCCGCCCCGGTCCCGCGATAGGTGTCGGCGACGGCGAGGAGGCGGTCCGTCGCGTCGGAGCGGCGGTTGAGGAGCACGTCCTCGACCCGTTCCCTCAGCTCCGCCGGGATCTCATCGTAGACGGTGATCTGTCCCGCGTTCAGGATCGCCATGTCGAGACCCGCGCGGATCCCGTGGTAGAGGAAGGCGGAGTGCATCGCCTCCCGCACCGGGTTGTTGCCGCGAAACGAGAACGACACGTTCGAGAGCCCGCCGGAGACCAGCGCGTGCGGCAGCCGCGCCTTGATCATCCGGGTCGCCTCGAAAAAGGCGACGGCATAGTCGTCATGCGCCTCGATCCCGGTCGCAACGGCAAAGATGTTGGGATCGAAGATGATGTCCCACGGATCGAAGCCCGCGCCGATCAACAGATGATAGGCCCGTTCCGCGATGGCGAACTTGTGCTCGGCCGTCTCCGCCTGCCCGTTCTCGTCGAAGGCCATCACGACGACCGCGGCGCCGAAGCGGCGCACGATCCGCGCCTGTTCGAGGAAGGCGGCCTCCCCCTCCTTCAGGCTGATCGAGTTGACGACGGGCTTGCCCTGGACGCATTTGAGCCCGGCCTCGATCACCTCGAATTTGGAGCTGTCGACCATCACCGGGATCCGGCTGATGTCGGGCTCGGCGGCGATAAGGTTGAGAAAGGTCGTCATAGCCGCCTCGGCGTCGAGGAGGCCCTCATCCATGTTGACGTCGAGGATCTGGGCACCGTTCTCAACCTGGTCCCGCGCGACCTCCACCGCTGTCGGGAACTCGCCCGACAGGATCAGTTTCTTGAACCGTGCGGAGCCTGTGACGTTCGTCCGCTCGCCGATGTTGATGAAGCGACCCTGGCTCATGGAGTGCCCGCCTCGAACATCTCGAGCCCCGAAAGGCGGAGCCGCGCCGGCGCCGCCGGCACAGCGCGCGGCCGCACGCCACTCACCGCGTCGGCGATGGCCCGGATGTGCGCGGGCGTCGTGCCGCAGCAGCCGCCCACAATGTTGACGAGGCCATCCGTCGCCCAGGCTCCGAGATGGCCCGAGGTCTCGCCCGGTGTCTCGTCATAGCCGCCCATCTCGTTGGGGAGCCCGGCGTTGGGGTAGGCAGAGATCCGCGCGTCCGCCACGTCCGAGAGCGCCCGGATGTGCGCCCGCATCTCCGCCGCGCCGAGCGCACAGTTGAGCCCGATGCTGAACGGCCGGGCGTGCGAGACGGACACCCAGAACGCCTCCGGCGTCTGGCCGGTCAGCGTCCGACCCGAGCGGTCGGTGATCGTGCCCGAGATCATCAGGGGCGGCACGTCCATCTCATCGCGGAGCGCATCGATTGCAAAGAGGGCCGCCTTCGCATTGAGCGTGTCGAACACGGTCTCGACAAGGAGGAGGTCGACGCCGCCTTCAATCAGCGCCCGCGCCGCCTCTGCGTAAGCCTCGGCGAGCGTATCGAACGTGGTGTCCCGGTAGCCCGGATCGTTCACGTCCGGGCTGATCGAGGCGGTGCGATTGGTCGGCCCAATCGCACCGGCAACCCATGCAGGACGGGGCGATGCGTCCGCAGCCTCCCGCGCGAGGGCGGCTGAGGCGCGGTTCATCTCAACGCTCAGGTCCTCCATCCCGTAATCGGCCTGGCTGATCCGGTTGGCCGAGAACGTGTTGGTGCACGCGATGTCCGCCCCGGCGGCGAAGAACGCCTCGTGGATGTCGCGGATCATGTCCGGCTGCGTAAGGGACAGGAGTTCGTTGTTGCCCGACGGGTCCTTGGGATGATCCTTGAACCGCTCCCCGCGATACGTGCTCTCATCCGGGCGCTGCGCCTGGATCATGGTGCCCATCGCTCCGTCGAGCACGAGGATCCGGCGGGCGGCGGCGGCCTCTAAGGTCTCGGTCATCAGCGCTCCCTTCATCTCAGGCGGATATAGCGCCGAGGGCGCGGAATGGAAATCAGGTGAGGAGGCGCAGCGCCACAGTCACCGGCAGCGCGATCAGGAGATAGCCGGCGAGGATCACCAGACCGTTGCGCGCGATGAGCCCGAGGGCAAAGAGGATGACGGGCAGTGCGATCAACACCTGAAGCCCGGGCACGAAGCCAACCACCAGAACAGCGACGGCCGCGACGACAGAGACGGCCGCGATGGTCTCCGTGGCGAAAGTGCTCTCGGCGAACCAGGAGAACCGCCGCCGCACCATGGTGTCGAGCCACGCCGCCGCCGGGCGAAGCCACGTGAGCGCCGGGCGGAGGCGCGCGCCGGGCACCGTGATGTTCGCAATGCGCGCAGGCAGCCAAAGTCGCTCCGCTCCGACGGCCATTTGGAGCGCGATGACGATCAAGAGGAGCGCCGCAGCCGCCGGAATGCCGGGGATCATGCCAACGGGCAGGATCAGCATCAGGCAGGGCAGGAGGAGGAGCGCACCGAACCCGCGATCGCCGAAGGCCAGGACGAGGCTGCGGAGTGTCGGCGCCTCCGCTGAGGCCTCGGCCTCCAGGCGATCAATGATGTCGGCAAAGGGCTCGGCGCCGGCGCGGGGCATCTCCGTTAGGCGACCCGCCGACCCTGCGACCAGACACCGCGAACCACCGGAACATCCCCTGCGAGCGCAACCCGAACCACATCGGCCCGCAGCCCGACCTCCAGCTTCCCACGGTCCGTGAGCCCGACAGCGCGTGCTGGCGCGCGCGTGACCGTCGCGAAGCCGCGCGCCATGTTGTCCCAGAGCCGGCCGAGACGGACCGCGCCGAGAAGGAGCGCCGCCGGAATGTAGTCCGAGGACAGGATGTCGAGGAGGTCGTCCTGCGCCAGCGCCTCGGCCGCGACATTCCCGGAATGCGATCCGCCGCGAACGAGATTTGGGGCGCCCATGACGATCGCCATGCCTGCGGCGCGACAGGACGTGGCCGCGTCGAGCGTCGTCGGAAACTCCGCCACTCTGACATCCAGCTCGGCGGAATGGGCCACCTGCTCGGCCGTGGTGTCGTCATGGCTCGCCAGCGCCGCCCCCCAGCCGCGCGCCGAGGCGACGGCGGCCGCCTCGTGCTTGGCCCCAAGCGTGGTCTGCAGCCCACTGAGGTGGGCGCAATGCTCCGCGAAGGCCTCCTCCGAGAGGCCGTACTTGCCCCGGATGTAGTCCTCGAACTTGGTGATGTCGCGGAACTGCCGCTGGCCGGGCGTGTGATCCATCAGGCTGACCAGCCCAACGCGGTCGTCGGGACCGAATGCCGCGAGCTCCTCAACCAGGGTCTCCGAGCAGATCTCGGCTCGGAGATGGAGGTGATGGCTGATCCGGAGCGCACCCCGGTCACGGAGGCCGAGAATCTCGGTCGCGAGGGGCCGTGCATAGGGCAGATACCCCTTGCGGTTGTCGCTGACGACGGAGCCCACGCGGAGCGCATCAAAGACAGTCGTGATCCCTGTCCCTGCAAGCTCCGCGTCATGCGCGAGGATTGCGGGCTCATGGGGCCAGTCGACGCGCGGGCGCGGGCGGATGTGGCGCTCAAGATTGTCGGTGTGGAGCTCGACAAGCCCCGGCGCCACCAAATCGCCGCTGCAATCGAGCCCGCCGGGGGGCATGGCCGCACCCTCCCCCATCTCGGCGATCTGCCCGTCCGCGAACCGGATCCAGCCGCGCACGCAATCCGCCGCCCGAACGAGGGTTGCATTTCCGAGGAGAGTGTCGTCCGTCATCGCCCTGTCATGTCCCATTGCCACATCGGGCGCGAGAGGGAGCCCTCTGATGTCCTATTCCCGCTACGCCGTCTACTACACGCCGCGCCCCGGGCCGCTGCACGACTTTGGCGCCGCATGGCTCGGCTGGGATGCTGCCTCGGGCCAGCCCGTCGCCCATCCGCCAGTCGAGGGCGTCGAGACCTGGACGGCGACGCCCCGCAAATATGGCTTTCACGGCACGTTGAAGCCGCCCTTCAGACTGGCCGAAGGCGCGACGGAAGAGACGCTGGCGGAGGCGCTGACGCGCTTTGCCGCCGCCCAGCCGACGGTCGTTCTGTCCGGCCTGCGCCTCGCGCAGCTCGGCCACTTTCTGGCGCTGATCCCGGCGGGCTCGCAGGACGACCTCGCTCAGCTGGCCGAGCGCGTTGTGATGGATCTGGACGGGTTCCGTGCGCCGCTCAACGAGGCAGAGCTCACCCGTCGTCGGGCCGCGGGTCTTACGCCCCGGCAGGACGCTCTGCTCACGCAGTGGGGATATCCCTATGTGATGGAGGAGTTTCGCTTTCACCTGACGCTGACCGGGCGCCTCAGCGGGGGCGAGATCGACGAGGTCCAGGCAACGCTTGCGCCCCTGGTTCGGCCACTTCTCGAAGGGCCGTTCGAGGTGGCGGACCTGACGCTCCTCGGTGAGGGGCCGGATGGGCGGTTTCATCACGTCGCACGCGCCGCGCTCTCTGGGTAGAGGGCGGCGAGGGCGGCGCTGAGCGTGTCCTCGAGCGCATCGTCGTTCGCAATCGACAGGATCGTCAGGCCCTCGGGCAGTGGCGCCTCGGCCCGGTCGAGCCGGCGCGCGATGTCCTCATCGCTCTCCCGTCCCCGGGCACTGAGCCGAGCGGCCAGGGTCTCCCGCTTGGCCGTCAGGGAGAGGACCACAAGGCCCTGAAAGCGGCGATCGGCCTCGAGGAGTTTCCCGCGCGACAAGTTGACGAGCGCATCCTGCCCCGACCTCAGCACAGCGTCGACGGCTGCGGGAATGCCATAGGCGAGCCCATGCGCCTCCCAATGGAGGGCGAAGGCGCCGGCATCGCGGCGGCGCGCAAACTCCGCTGTGTCGACACCCACGAAGGGCTCTCCGCCAAGGGCTTCGGGCCGGGTGATCACCCGGCGCACAAGGTGGAGGTCGGGGCGACGGCGCACGAGACCCGCCATCACGGTGTCCTTGCCGACACCCGACGGACCGACGACCGCGATCAGGCGTCCGCTCATGGCCGGAAGGCGGTCACATCGACCTCGCGCGTCGCAACCCGCGCCCGCGCTGCCTGGTCGTGAAAGATCCCAATGATCGCAGCGCCCCGGTCGCGGGCCTCCTCGATGAGGTCGAGCACCGTCTCACGGTTTGCCGCATCGAGGCTTGCTGTCGGCTCATCCAGAAGGAGGCAGGGATAGGGATGCACAAAGCCCCGCGCGATGTTCACCCGCTGCTGCTCACCGCCCGAGAACGTCGTGGGCGAAAGCTGCCAGAGCGTTTCCGGGATCCGGAGGCGCGTCAGAAGGCTCTCCGCGCGGTCCCGTGCCTCTTCGGCCGGGCGGCCAAGCGTGCGCAGCGGCTCGGCCGCGACGTCAAGGGTCGGCACCCGCGGCACGACGCGGAGGAACTGGCTGACATAGCCCAAATCGCGCCTGCGGAGCGCAAGGATCTCGCGAGGCGCGGCGGACACAACGTCGACACCCGCGACGAGGATCCTCCCCGCGCCCGCCAGGTAGTTGCCGTAGATCAGGCGCATCAGCGTCGACTTGCCCGCCCCGGAGGCGCCGGTCAGCGCCACGCACTCCCCTGCGGCCACCGTCAGGCCTGCACCGGCCATCACCGGGATCTCTGCGCCGCCTTGATTGTGGAGAACGAAGGACTTCTCGAGGCCATCGATCTGGATCATGGATCACCTCCTCCGGTTGGGCCGCAGACGATCTGATCGCTCCGCCACCCTCTGCAGACTTGGCCTTTCCGCATGCGACCAAAGCCAACACCTACACCGTCCGCCATCATTCGGTGATCCTCCCCACGAGAGCGGCACACGCGCCGGCCAAGTGCCCGGAGCAGAGGACATAGATCAGGCTGGAGAGTGCTTTGGACAGCACGCCAATGCGCATCGCGATCGCGCGGCCAAAGGTCGGACAACCGCCTTGGAGTGGCTCTCCCCTCATCGCTCAGACCTGCAAAACGGACGAGACGAGGAGCTGGGTGTAGGCGTGCTGCGGATCGTCCAGGACTTGATCGGTCAGGCCGGTTTCGACAACTGTGCCATCCTTCATCACCATCAGCCGGTCGGCGAGGAGGCGCACGACGGCAAGATCATGCGTCACGATGACCGCCGAGAGCCCCATCTCGCGCACGAGCCCGCGCAACAGGTCGAGGAGGCGCGCCTGAACGCTCACGTCAAGCCCACCGGTGGGCTCGTCCATGAAGACGAGCCGCGGACCCGTGACGAGGTTTCGCGCGATCTGGAGGCGCTGCTGCATCCCGCCCGAGAACTCTCGCGGCCGGTCGTCGATCCGGTCGGCGGCGATCTCCACCCGGTCGAGCCAGTCGAGCGCGCTCTCCCTGATCCGGCCGAAATGGCGCGCGCCCGTCGCCATCAGCCGCTCACCGACATTGCCCCCGGCCGAGACCGCCATCCGAAGGCCGTCCCGCGGATTTTGGTGCACAAACGCCCAGTCGGTCCTGCCGAGGAGCCGCCGCTCAGGCTCCGTCATGGTCAGGATATCGCGCGGGCCCGCATCCCGCGTGTCGAAGACCACGGCGCCGCAATCGGGCACGAGGTGACCCGCGAGACACGCGAGCAGGGTCGACTTGCCCGATCCGGACTCGCCGACGATCCCGAGCACCTCCCCCGGCCAAAGATCGAATGACACATCGCGGCAGCCGATCCGCCCGCCATAGGTTTTGGTGAGATCCGTGACGCTCAGAAGCGGTGTGTCAGTCACCCTGCCCTCCCCAGTCGGGCGCCACCGGGCGCGGCTGATACGTGCCGAAACTCCACTCATGGCCCTCGGGATCGCGCGCGCGGTAGCGCCGGGTTCCGAACTCGGTGTCGTCGGGCGGGTAGACGATCGTCGCGCCGGCGGCGACGGCCTGTGCGTGGTGCGTGTCCACGTCCTCGACGACGAGGTAAATGCCAGGGCTCGCGCCGGCGGAGGGTGCGTCGACGGAGCCGAGCATGATCACCCCCGTGCCGAACCGCATCTCGCCATGCATCACTCGACCATCGGGACCGTCGAAGGCCTGGACCGTCTCGAGCCCGAAGGCCGTCTCCAGGAACGCCATCGCCCGCTTGGCATCGACATACGAGACATAGGGGACAATCGCCGGGTCGCTCATGCGGCGGCCTCCCCGCGGTAGCCGGCCGCCTGGCGGCGTGTGCAGAAATCCGTGTCCGAGCAGACAAACATCCGCCCGCCCCGATCATCCGTGATCACTTCGTCGAGGTAGCTGTTCCTCGCCCCGCAGAGCGCGCAGCACCCGGCTGCCTTGCTTGCCTCGAAAGGGTGGTCGTCGAAGTCGAGGCTCACGACACGCGTGTGCGGCGGCAGCGCGTAGATCCGCTGCTCGCGCCCCGCCCCGAAGAGCTGGATCGCGGCGCTCTCGAGTTTGGGGTTGTCGAATTTCGGGATCGGCGACGGGTCCATCACATACCGCCCTTCGACACGCACCGGATAGGCGTAGGCCGTCGCGATCTCGCCGTGACGGCTGATGTCCTCGTAGAGTTTGACGTGCATCAGCCCGTACTCCTCGAGGGCGTGCATCTTTCGGGTCTCGGTCTCGCGCGGCTCAAGGAAGCGAAGCGGCTCGGGGATCGGCACCTGGTAGACCAGGATCTGCCCCGCGGTGAGGGGCGTCTCGGGGATCCGGTGGCGGGTCTGAATCACCGTCGCATCATCGGTCCGTTCGGTGACGGCGACATCCGCCACCCGCTGAAAGAACTTCCGGATCGAAACGGCATTGGTCGTGTCGTCCGCACCCTGGTCGATTACTTTGAGCCGGTCCTCAGGCACCAGCACCGCGGCGCTCACCTGGACGCCGCCCGTGCCCCAACCATAGGGCATCGGCATCTCCCGGCTGGCGAAGGGCACCTGGTAGCCCGGCACCGCGAGCGCCTTCAAAAGCGCCCTCCGGATCATCCGTTTTGTGTCTTCATCGAGGTATGCGAAGTTATACTCAGACATCGTGATCTCCAAAGATGTGAGTATGTTTAGAATTTGAAATTGTTGCCTTCAAAGAGCCCTGGTAAACGGGGATGGTGTTTACGTTCGGCACATACTTTTCCCGTGTAAATTGGGTGGGTGCCGGGTGGTCCGTAAATGGGAGTTGAGACTGGTGGATTTTTTGGTGGCTCTTCAGTCTATGTTTGCGTGGGTGTCGACGATGCACATCATTTTGTTGTGCTGGGTTGGACTTATGGCGGTGATTGGCGTGAATTGGCTGGTATCCAACAAGCGTCGCGCCGGTGAAAAGGGCGGGTTCGTCGCTGTCGTTCAAACGCTGCGCGGCAAGGATGCCCGGCGTGAGGACACGGGCTCGCAGCTGCGCCGCCCCGGTCGCTGAAGCGGGTGGCCGGAGGGTCATTCCGCAGCCTTCAGCGCAGTGGCCCGAAGACGGCGGACGAGCTCCAACTCGGCTTGAAAATCAACGTAGTGGGGCAGTTTGATGTGCTCCAGGAAGCCCGTCGCCTGGATGTTGTCGGCGTGGTGGAGGACGAACTCCGTGTTCTGCGCCGGTGCGCCGACATAGTCCTCGCCAAGCTCCGCCCAGCGCAGCGCCCGGTCAACGAGGGCCATCGAGATGGCCTTGCGCTCTGACTGGCCGAACACCAGGCCATACCCGCGGGTGAACTGCGCGGGTTCGGTCTTTGAGCCGCGAAACTGGTTGACGGTTTCGCACTCTGTGAGCGTGATTTCGCCGATCTCGATCGAGATGCCGAGCTCCGGGATCTCCATCTCGACGGTCACCACACCGATGCGCAGCTCCCCCACGAAGGCGTGGTTGCGGGCATAGCCTCGCTGCGTGGAATAGGCCAACCCCAGCAAAAACCCCTCGTCTGAGCGGGAAAGCGCCTGCAGTCGGAGTGCACGCTCCGCCGGAAAGCCGAGCGGGGCACGGGTCAGGTCTGGTGGCGCTGCATCGCCAGTGGACACCGGCTCCATCAGCCCCTCCCGGTCGAGGAAGCCGGAGACACGCGGCGTCGCCTCCCGCGGCCGCGCATCCGTCGGCGCTGGTTCCGCATCGCCGTCTGCCGCGAGCATAAAATCGAGGAGCCGGTGGCTGTAGTCGAAGGTCGGCCCCAGCACTTGGCCCCCGGGGAGATCCTTGAACGTGGCCGAGATCCGCCGGTCGCAGGCC
>JBCCWM010000070.1:0-14444 GCA_039193505.1 Pseudomonadota bacterium
CCCCGCCGCATCCGCAGCACGTCCCATAGCGCCGTCGAGGGCATCTATTTCCCGGACAATGTGGCCTTTTCCCAGGCCGCCGATCGCCGGATTGCACGACATTTCGCCAATGCGATCGAACCTGTGGGTGACCAGCACCGTTCGCGCGCCCATCCGGGCGGCGGCTAGGGCGGCTTCCGTACCGGCATGCCCTCCCCCAACGACGATCACGTCGGCGTCCTGTTTCACGTGAAACACTCCCTACTTGCCGATGCAGAACGACGAAAACACCCGATCCAGCACGTCTTCAATACCCACACGGCCCAGAAGCTCATCGCACACCCGCAACGCACGCTCAACATCAACTGCCGCCAAATCCAGCGCTCTCTCATCGCTAAGACGCGCTTCGGCATCCCGCAACGCATTGCTGCTGCGGGACAGCGCCTCCCCCTGACGAGCCGTCACTGACGCGCCAACACGCGCCACCCTCTCCAACAACCGTTCCGACACCTCTCCGAGGAGGCCTGCAATCCCCTCGCCCGTCAAACCGGACACCGGCACTCCGCGAACCGAGACGCCCAGATCGGCCTTAGGATGAACCAGAATGTCGTCCGCGCCGAGCAGTGCTCCATTGGCCGGAACGCCCATGACAATGCGCAGATCCGCACCCTGTGACCGCTGCTGAGCCCTCTCGACGCCCATCCTCTCCACCGTGTCCGCCGTCTCACGCAGCCCTGCAGTGTCGAGAAAGATCACTGGCAAGCCATCGATGTCCATGGCGACCTCGATCACGTCGCGGGTTGTTCCGGCTGTGGGTGAGACCAGAGCTGCGTCCCGCCGGGCAATTGCGTTCAGGAGCGTTGACTTGCCGACATTTGGTGGCCCGACAATGGCCACTTCGAAACCGGTGCGCATCCGCTCTGCTGCTGACGCGCCTCTGATTTCGTCTTCCATAGAGCTCCGCACAGCCACGATCAGGTCGGCCACACCCATCCAGACATTGGCAGGGACCTCCTCGTCTGCGAAATCCAACGAGGCCGACAGAAGCGCGAGCGCCTGCGTCAGTGACCCACGCCAGTCATCCACCTTGCGCGCCAAGCTGCCTGAGAGCGCGCGGACCGAATGGCGCCGTTGGACCTCGCTTGTCGATGCAACCAAGTCGCGAATGGCCTCCGCCTGCGCGAGATCCACGCGGCCACCCTCGAGCGCCCTCCGGGTGTACTCTCCCCGCTCTGCCGGGCGCGTGCCGTCCACCGCAGCTATGGCCGACAGCGTGGCTCGGACCACCGCCGGACTTCCGTGAACCTGGAACTCCGCAACGGCCTCTCCCGTGAAGCTTCGGCCTGGCTCAAAATAGAGGATCAGACCTTCGTCAATCACTTCCGAGGATGCGGGATGGCGGATTTTCGAAATGTGGGCGACCCGAGGCGGCGGGACCTTCCCCACCAATTTGAAGAGGACGCTTGTCACATCGGGACCAGAGACACGGATGACAGAAATACCGGCTGATCCCGGCGGCGTTGCCTCCGCATAGATCGTGTCATTCATATTTCACAGCACGTTAGCTGTTCATAGAGTCGAAGAATTCACTGTTAGACTTCGTCTGCTTTAATTTCCCAAGCAGAAACTCTATTGCATCCGTCGTTCCCATGGGATTGAGAATACGCCGCAGGACAAACATTTTTGTTAGATCTACTTTATCGACCAGAAGTTCTTCCTTCCGCGTGCCGGATTTGAGGATGTCGATGGCGGGGAACACCCGTTTGTCCGCGATCTTGCGATCGAGAACGATCTCAGAATTGCCTGTGCCCTTGAACTCCTCGAAAATCACTTCATCCATGCGGCTGCCGGTGTCGATCAATGCAGTCGCGATGATCGTCAGACTGCCGCCTTCCTCGATGTTTCGCGCCGCGCCGAAAAAGCGCTTGGGCCGCTGCAGGGCATTGGCGTCAACACCGCCTGTCAGAACCTTGCCGGAGGACGGAACCACCGTGTTGAAGGCCCGTCCGAGCCGAGTGATCGAATCGAGGAGGATCACGACATCCCGCTTGTGCTCCACCAACCGCTTCGCCTTCTCGATCACCATTTCAGCAACCGCCACGTGCCGCGTGGCCGGCTCGTCAAAGGTCGAGGACACGACCTCCCCCTTTACCGAGCGCTGCATGTCCGTAACCTCCTCCGGCCGTTCATCGACAAGAAGAACGATGAGAAAGCACTCTGGATGGTTCCGCTCAATCGATGATGCAATGTTCTGGAGAATAACAGTCTTACCGGTTCGGGGCGGCGCCACAATAAGGCTTCGCTGACCTTTGCCGATTGGGGCCACGAGATCGATCACACGGGCGGACTTGTCTTTGATCGTAGGATCGTCGACTTCCATCTTGAGGCGCTCATCCGGATAGAGCGGCGTGAGGTTGTCGAAGTGTACTTTGTGACGCGCCGCCTCCGGATCTTCGAAGTTGATCTGACTGACTTTGACGAGGCCAAAGTACTTCTCATTGTCCTTCGGCGCGCGGATCACGCCTTCGACCGTATCGCCCGTCCGGAGTGAGAACTTTCGGATCTGGTTGGGAGACACGTAGATGTCATCCGGGCCTGGCAGATAATTGGCCTCGGGCGAGCGCAAGAAACCGAAGCCGTCCTGAAGGACTTCCAAGACGCCGTCACCGGAGATTTCGACGCCTTCTTCGGCAAGTTCCTTCAGGATGGCGAACATCATGTCGCCCTTGCGCATGGTCGAGGCATTCTCGACTTCGAGATCCTCAGCCATTGTCAATAGATCTGCCGGAGACTTGGCTTTCAGGTCTGCCAGCGACAATTCGTTATATTCCATCAAACGCCTTGCTTTACGTCACGACCCGGAGGCTAGGAAAAGAAGGGGGTCGGGGTGGGAAGCACACAGCCGGTCGGCCGTCGTTGCTCCGGTATGTTTGATGCCTGTGGGAGTTTGTCAAGCATGCCAGGACAATTAGATGGGCTTTACAACAACCAAAACAACTATAGCGAGCAAAAGGACCGTCGGAACCTCGTTCATCGCACGAAAATATCGACCAGTCTGAGTGTTGCGATCCTCAGAAAAAAGACGACGAACGCGCGCAAGCCACATGTGAAACACTGTCATCAGTACCACAAGGACAAATTTGACCGGAAACCACCAGGCAAGCCCCCAGGCTACGACGCCAGGCGTAAATGCCAGCAAGAGCCCAAAGACCCATGTCGCGATCATGGCGGGGTTCATGATCACGCGGAGAAGCTTCTCCTCCATGACCTTGAATGTCTCGGAGAGGACCGGGTCTGTCTGGCCTCGCTCGACATGGTACACATAGAGACGGGGCAAATAGAACAGGCCCGCCATCCACGCCACCATCGACACAATGTGGAGCGACAGGATCCATGGATAGAGCGCGGACAGCATTACACCCTCTGTCTCTTCTCATTAGAAAAGAGATTCTTTTGTCGTTGTCGTAGACCCTGTGAATGGTGTGGACGCAAGGCAAACCCCCAGTTTTGTGCAGCACGGTGTGGTTTGGTCGCAGGCTGTGGATAACGACCGCAAACATGGGGACAACGTAGGCTTGATAGAGAATTATCATTATTTTTCAGAATAATAATGGATCGAGCAAACATAAGACATCTGGGGATAAGCAGGGCGAGATGGGGATGGCCTCGGGGAACATGTGAACTCAAACACATATCCACATGTGAGGGGGAGACTTGCACCCGTGGGCAGATCGGGGATGCGCTTGGGTGCAGAAGGGATGAGTGCGGCAGGCCGGCGCTGCTGGGGAGATTGTCGCCAATTGATCGGCAGGATATCCACATCTCATGCCACAGGGTTATCCCACCACGCATGTGCTGCTCGTCTCGGATTCGACCGGCGAAACTGGGAGCGGAGTGGTCAGTGCGGCGGCCAGTCAATTCTCCCAAGCGCAGATCAAGCTCGACGTCTGGCCGTTTCTGCGGCGTCCCGCGGACATAGATGCGCTCGACCCGCAGCTCTTTGAGAAAGCCGATCTCGTGGTCTACACGATTGTGCGGGCAGAGACGCGCACTGCGCTCGAACGGCGGTGCCGGAGGGCGGATGTCCGGGCGATTCCGCTGCTCGATCCTCTGTTGACCGTCCTGGCGGAGGTGTTGGGCACTGCACCGATCAGTCGCCCCGGCCTCCAGCACGCGCTCGGCCCGGCGTATCATGAGCGAATCAGTGCAATGGAGTTCGCTCGTCTTCAGGATGACGGCCATGCCCCGGACCGGTTGTTGGAGGCCGATGTGGTTTTGACCGGGGTCAGTCGAACGTCGAAGACGCCGACCTGTTTCTATCTTGCACAGCACGGGGTGCGCGCCGCCAATGTGCCCTTTGTTGCAGGAACGATGCCCGTTGGATTGATCGAAGCACTGGAGGCCGGTGTGCCGGTGCTGGCACTGACGGCCGATGCGCGCCGGCTGGCGGAGATACGCTCCGTCCGGTCGGAGCGGCTGGGCGCCGGGATAAGCTATGCCGACCCGCGGACGATCGAGGATGAGCTGACCGACGCACTCCTCTTCTTTGAGCGTCATGCAATCCCAGTCATCGACGTCACGCGCCGCTCGATCGAGGAGACGGCGGCTGAAGTGCGGACCCGGCTGAAGGCGGAGAGCGGCGTGTGATCGTTTTGGCGTCGGCCTCACCTGTTCGGAGCCAGCTTCTGGAGCGATGCGGGCTCGATCTGGTGGTTGACCCCGCTCGGGTGGATGAGGCTGCAATCAAAGCGTCCATGCTCGCGGAGGAGGCGCCGGCGCGCGACATTGCTGACACGTTGGCGGATGTGAAGGCGGCACGCGTGTCCTCGCGCCATCCCGGGGCCTTTGTCATCGGGGCGGATCAAGTCCTGGTCGCGTCCGGCGTGCTCTACGATAAGCCCTCAGATCAGGAGGCCGCGCGGGGTCAGCTCGAGGCCTTGAGCGGCCGGTCTCATGAGCTCTTGTCGGCCGCTGTCATCTATCGGGATGGCCGCGCGGAGTGGCGGCACATCGGCCAGGCGCGTCTCGTGATGCGGGCATTAAGCAGCGCTTTCCTCGACGAGTATGTGGCACGTCACGGCAATGACCTCTTGGACACAGTCGGCGGGTATAAACTGGAAGAGGATGGTCCCCTTCTTTTCACCCGCATCGAGGGCGACTACTTCTCGATCCTGGGGATGCCGCTTTTGCAGATCCTGGCGTATTTGAGAACGAGAGGGCTGCTTCGCGCATGACGGATGCGTCTCTGCCGCTGGCAGGCGTTGTTGGATGGCCGGTCGCGCACAGTCTTTCGCCACGCCTCCACGGACATTGGTTGCAGCGCTACGGCATCCCTGGCCACTACGTGCCGCTCGAAGTCAGGCAACAAGATTTTGAGGCAGCCCTCCGGATGTTGCCAAAGCTCGGGTTCAGCGGGGTGAACCTGACGCTGCCCTATAAAGAGACGGTCCTTCCTCTGGCTGACAGCGTGTCGGACCGCGCCTCGCTTATTGGGGCGGCGAACACGATTACCTTCCGCGAGGATGGTGGTGTGTCCGCGGACAATACAGATGGCTTTGGGTTTCTCGAGAGCATACGCGCAACAGTCCCTGACTGGGATCCGAAAACCGGCCCTGCCCTGGTACTCGGGGCCGGCGGAGCGTCTCGAGCCATTGTGTCGGCCCTTTTGGGAGAGGGCGTGCCGGAAGTTCGGCTGAGCAACCGAACACGTCAGCGCGCAGATATGCTGGCAGACCATTTTGGTGCGCGGGCACAGGTTGTCGATTGGAACAGGGCGGCGGATGCGGCGGATGGCACCTCGTTGATCGTCAACACGACATCGCTCGGAATGGCTGGGCGACCCGAACTCGGGTTTCGCTTGGATGCGGCGCCGCGCCGGGCGCTGGTGACCGACATCGTCTACTCGCCGTTGCGCACGCCGTTGCTGGAGGCGGCCGCGGCCCGCGGCCACCCCACGGTCGATGGGCTTGGGATGCTTCTCTTCCAGGCAGTGCCAGGGTTTGAGAGTTGGTTCGGGCGCCGGCCAGAGGTCGATGGTGTGTTGCGTCAGGCGGTGCTAGCGCAGTGATTCTAGGGCTGACAGGGTCGGTTGCCATGGGGAAGTCGACGACCGCCGCGCTCTTCCGGGAGGAGGGCGTTCCGGTTTGGGATGCGGATGCTGCAGTCCATGCTCTTTATTCCGACGGTGGCGCGGCCGTTCCCGCGATTGCTGCCTTGGTTCCGGAGGCGGTTCCGGACGTTTCAGTGGATCGGACAGTCCTCCGCGAGGCGTTTTTGGAGGATCCCGCACTCTCGCGCGCGGTGGAGGAGATCGTCCATCCGCTGGTGGCGCGCGATCGCGCGACGTTTCTGGCGGATCATGATGGGTGCATCCTTTGCGATGTGCCCCTCTTGTTCGAGACCGGTGGCGAGGCTTGGTGTAACCGAGTCGTGGTCGTAACAGCGCCGCCGCATGTGCAACGAGAGCGGTTTCTGGCGAGACCTGGGATGGATGATGCTGCGTTTGAGGCTATCCTGGCGCGACAGATGCCGGATGCGGAGAAGCGCGCGCGCGCGGATTTTGTAATCGACACGAGCCATGGGATCGACGCGGCTCGACGCGACGTTCAACGTATTCTGAAGGAGGTCGGATGCGCGAAATCGTGATGGACACGGAGACCACAGGTCTCGTCCCGGCGGAGGGGCACCGGATCGTGGAGATCGGGTGTGTGGAGCTTTGGAACCACGTGCCGACCGGCAAAACATACCATCAGTACATAAATCCCGGGCGACCGATGCCGGCCGAGGCGCTGGCAGTTCATGGGCTCGACGACGCTTTTTTGGCGCCCATGCCGACCTTTGCGGAGGTGGCCGATGCTTTTCTGGCATTCGTCGGGGATGCAACGCTGGTGATCCACAACGCAGCCTTCGACATGGCGTTCCTCAACGCGGAGCTTGGATGGGCGGATTGTCCGGTGCTGCCTGCCCGTCAGGCGCGCGACACGCTTGAAATTGCGCGGCGGCGGTTTCCCGGTGCGCAGAACTCCCTCGACGCGCTCTGCCGTCGGTTTGGCGTCGACAACTCCGCGCGGGAGAAGCACGGGGCGCTTCTCGATAGCGAGATCCTGGCGGAGGTTTATCTGGAGCTCATCGGCGGCCGGCAACCCGGGCTGAGCCTGACGAGCGCTGCCAATGCGGGGGCGGAGACGTCCGCGCCGGCGCGGCGGCGGCCCACGCCATTGCCGAGCCGACTGACCGAGGAGGAGGCGGCGCAGCACGCCGCCTTTGTCAAGACGCTCGGGCCTGATGTCCTCTGGCGCGATTAGGCGCTGGCGGTTTCCTGGGCTGCCTGCCGGCGCTGGATTTCCTGGCGATAGAGCTGCAGGAAATCGATGTTCTCGAGGTTCAACGGCGGGAAACCGCCGTCGCGGCTGACATCGCTGACAATGCGGCGGATGAATGGGAAGAGCATCCGAGGACACTCAATCAGCAGGAACGGGTGCATCTGCCCGTCAGGCACATTCTCAATTCTGAATTGGCCGGCATATTCGAGCTCAAGAATAAAGAGCTGCGCCTCGCCCACTTTGCTGTCGATCTTCGTCTTCACGGCAACTTCATACAGATTGTCGCCTTTTTTATTGGCGTCGAGGGCCACCTGCACCGCAACTTCGGGCTTGCCCTCGGTCGGGGCGCCCTTCTGGACCGCCAGGTTCTCAAAAGACAAATCTCGGATGTACTGGTTCTGAACCTGAAGACGGGGCGGCTGTTGTTGCTGCTGCGCATCCGTGGTCGGCGCGTCGGACATGAGCTGTGTCTCCCTTGCGAGTCGGCCGTTGGCTTAGCGCGTCACTCCCTGCGCGTCCACCCGGAGCGGCCTGGCTGTTCGGGCTCTTCTACCGTGAATTCGCCATCAATTACGGTCTCTTCCCGTGCATCGCCCTGTCGGGACTGGGGTCTTGTCACGATCACCTGCGCGGCGAGACGTCGCGCGCCGGCGGCAATCAGTGCCGACCGGACCGGCGGGATCATCAGCGCAAGGCCAACGGCATCGGTGAAAAACCCCGGTGTCAGAAGGACCACGCCGGCCACGAGAATGAGGGCGCCGTGGGCGATCGACCGGGTCGGATCGCCCCCCCGCTCCAGCGAGGATCGGAGCTCCGCCAATGTCGAGAGGCCCTGCTGGCGGACAAGGATCGTGCCGGCCAGCGCGGTCGCAATCACGATCGCGAGCGTCGGCCAGAGGCCGAGCGCACCCCCAACTTGTATAAAAAGTGCGATCTCAAGGATCGGAATGGCGACAAACACTGCAAAGAGAGCCATTGGCCCCACGCTCCTTTCCTGGCTGCGCATGGACAGCGCCACCCTTGCCCCCTACATAAGTGCCTGACGCCGCCAGAGCCACTGGCCCCGGCTGGAAATCCGGAAAGAGGTACTTGATGGGCTCCCAATTGATTCAGATCCTCGTGCTTGCGGGCGTGGCGCTGTTCCTCGTCTTGAGGCTGCGGGACGTTCTCGGGACCCGCGACGGCTTTGAGCGGACCACACGCACCCCGCCTGTGCGGGAGGCGCCCGACCGCCGTGGGTTCGAAGTGATCGAAGGCGGCGGCTCGGATCCGGACATCGCGGACCATGTCGATCCTGAAAGCGACGCGGGCAAAGCGCTCGCCGAGATGAAAAAGCTCGAGCCGTCGTTTTCGGTGACGGAGTTCGCCGACGGTGCGCGGAAGGCCTATGAGCTCATCCTGATGGCCTATGAGAATGGCGATCTCGAGACGCTGGAGCAGTTCCTGGCACCGGACGTCTATGAGAGCTTCAGCCAGGCCGTCTTTGCGCGGGCGGACAAGCAGCTCACGGTTGAGGCGACGTTCGTCGGCATCCGCGAGCTCAAAATCGTCGGCGCTGAGTTCCATGAGGACACGGGCGAGGGCGATGTTTCGATCCGCTATGTCGGGGAGCTGACCTCGGTCGTCAAAGACAGCGATGGCGAGGTCGTCGAGGGCGATCCCAACGAGATCAAGCGGCAGCGCGACGTCTGGACGTTCAGCCGCAAGATGGGTGTCGACGATCCGAACTGGCGTCTGGTCGCCACGGGTGAGTGAGGCATCCGTTGGATCATGGCACGGAAACGATCTGGGCTCTCTGCGGATGACCTAGAGGTGTGGTCCCGCGTTGCCGGGACAGTCACCCCGCTCGATCCTCCTGTGCTGATCGCGCCGCCCGTGCCGGTGGAGCGCATCACCAAACTGAGGGCCAAGCCGGTTGGATCGGTCCCCCCGATGCCGGTGCCTCGCCGGTCGTTGGTGACGGTGGACACGGCGCCGGACCCGATGCGCGGGCTTGTCGATCAGCCTCTCCGGATGGACAAACGCGTCCATGGGCGTCTGAAGCGCGGCAAGATCGAGCCCGACGTGCGCATCGATCTTCATGGCATGACGGAGGCCCGGGCGCATCGGGCGCTGACCGGGTTTCTCCTGCGGGCGCAGGCGGAGGGCGCGCGTGTCGTCCTGGTCATCACCGGAAAAGGGCGCCGGCCCGAGGGTCATCGGATGACGGAGGTTCCGGGCGTGTTGCGGCGGGCGGTTCCGCATTGGCTGCGCGACGCCCCGCTTGCTGGGATCGTGCTGCAGATCTTGCAGGCGCATGACCGCCACGGCGGCGCCGGGGCGTATTACGTCTACCTCAAGCGGCGACGCTGATCCGAAGGCGCGCCATGGCCACCGCGTTCAGGACGGCGACGCAGAGGATGTAGACGGCCATTCCCACGAGCTGCAGGTTGTAGGACACGCCAGCATCGATCAGATAGCCCGTGAGCGCGGGGCCGAGGGCCGTGGCAAAGACCATCAACGCGCTGGTGACGGACCTGATCGCGCCGAGGTTCCGCGTGCCGTAGACCTCCGGCCAGAGCGCGCCGAGGATCACGGCGCTGAGGCCCTGGGTCACGCCGAGGAAGCCGAGCGCGACTGCCCCGATGGCAAAGCTGTCCGTCGAGGCAATGATCACGAGCCCCGTCGCCATCGGCAGCAGATAGACGGGCATCAGCGACGTTGCCCCGAGGCGATCAACGGCGATGCCACCGGCAAAGAGGCCGGCGAAGTTGAAGGCCGTGTAGATCGGGATGGCGGCGGCGAAGGCTGCGAGGGTCCAGCCTTTGATCTCGACCATATGGACCTGCTGGAAGAAAAAGGCCGTGCCGAACACGGGTTGTGCCAGAAGACCCGGGACGAGCGCCCAGAAAAGCCAATGGCTGACGGCCATGCGTCGGGTCCAGTGCTGGCCGCCGAGCCCGGCGGTTTGCGTGTCGTCTGCCGTTCCGCTCGGCTGTCGTTCGCGCGCAAGGAGCCAGGTCACCACGGGCATCATCGCGAGGAGGAGCAGGGACGCGACCAGCCAACTGCTCCGCCAGCCGATGAGGGCGGTGATGGCGACGAAGGTGACGGGGAGGAGCGCCTCGCCGAGGCCGAACCCCATCGCGACGATCGAGAGTGCGCGGCCGCGGCGGGCGGCAAACCAGCGGGCGGTGCCGACCATGCCAATGTGCCCCATCAGCCCTTGTCCGCAGAAGCGCAGGCCGAAGATCAGGATGGGCAGCATCCACACAGCGGAGATCTGTGAGACGAGGACGGCGACGCCGGCAAAACACGCGAGGACGACAAGGGCGGCGTCGCGGATCCGGACGTGGTCGACGAGCCCGCCCACAACGAGCATCATGGCGGCCGAGGCGAAGGTGCCGGCGGCATAGATCGCCCCCCAATCAGCATGGGAGAGCGCGAAGGTTTCACGAAAGTAACCGGCGTAGAGAGCTATAAAGTAGGTCTGGCCGAAAGAAGAGCTGAAAACGAGAAGCCCGCCGGCCGAGAGCCAGCGGGCGTTGTCGCGGAGAAATCGCACGCTCTGTTACTGGAGCGGGATGCCGTTTGCTGTGATGCCACCGTCCTTGAATTCGATCTGAGACGTGAACGTGTCGGGGCCGTCCCCCGGTTGGGCGAACATCATCATCATGCCCATCATCGGTGCGATCTCTTCGGCGGGCATGAGCCCAAGCTCACCGATTGTGTTGGCGAGCGTCTGGATGCCCGCGAGCGAGATGTTGATCTGACCTTCGGGGAGCGGGAACGGACCCTGGTAGAGGAGGTCGACGGCGCCCGTCGCCTCGGCCGTTGCACCTGCGGCGGTGAGGAAGACGCGGGTCATGTCGACCCGCTCCACCGTGCCGAGCATGAGCGGCGAGGGCGCGTCGCCTTCGCCATCGTCGTCGAGCGCCTCGAAGAGCGGCATGTTGATGTCAACCGAGGCCGCAATGTCGATGTCGAGGGTTGCCGGATCGCGGGGCAGCTTGCCCTCCGGGTCGAAGAGGCCCCAGGCGGCATCGCTGACGGTCAGATCGGAGAACTCGAACTTGAGGCGCACGGGCTCCGGCCCTTCGGTCGGGCGGATCGGCGCTGTGATGTCCATCTCAACGCCCGAATAGGAGATGTCGATTGGCGGGAGCGGGAGCACAGCCGGGTCGGTGGCGATGCTGTAGGCCACGGCCTCCCCCGTGCCGCGGTAGACCACGCGCCCGTCGATGAGCGAAATCTCGACATCGCCGCCATCGCCCGTGCCCGACATGGCGAGCGGCGTTCCCTCGATGTCGATGTCCATGTCCATGCTGATCGGGCCGGAGGCGGCGGTCATCGAGAAGGCACCGTCTTCGTCGACGAAGCGTTCGATGTCATCCTCACCCTCGGGCAGGTTCTCGGCGCTGACGGCGAATTCATAGCCCTGATAGGCGAAGGCGACGTCCTGGCGGCTGCTATCGAACGGGTCGGTGATGATGTAATCGGCCGTGAGGCTGTCGACGGCGAAGGTGAACTCCCCGCTGCGGGTCGCGAACTGGCCGTCAAAGCCGATGTCGAGGCCGTCCACACCGAGATCGAGCGCTTTGAGGTAGGGGTGAGCCTCGTTGCCGCCCGAGGCTGACAGGCGGTCGGCCACGACCGTGACGGAGGGGGCGCCGTTCATGGCGGCCATCCAGTTCGTTGTGATCGCAAAGCCCTCCCCCTCGATCACCACTTCGATCGGGGCGTCGGCGGAGGGGTCCGCGATCACGAGGCGCGTCGTTGTCACAATCACACCGCCCGGCGCGTCGCCATCCGGGCTGAGCGTGATCCGGGGCGAGGAGATCGTGACATCGTCCGGACCGTCGGGCGCAAGCACGACATCGTTGAGGACGACGCTGCCATCTGCCGTCACGTCCTGTCCGCCGATGGTGAGACCGGCCCCCATGGCATCGAGGGCGGTGAGGCCCATCTCGACAGTGTCTTCGAGCGACTGGGCCAGGGCGCCGCTGGCGAGCGACGTCACGAGAGCGGTGGAGATCAGATACTGTTTCATCGGCCCATGCCTTCCATTGCGGTCGAGGCTGGCTGTAGCACGTTTGCCCGCCCCGCAGGAGGGGGTGTGCATGCGATATCGTGACAATTGTGGATGCGTCAGAGAACGTATCGGCTGAGATCGGCCGATTGGGCGAGGGTCCCGAGCCGGGTTTCGACATAGGCCCCGTCGATGGTCACCGCGTCGCCTGAGCGGTCGGGGGCGGCGAAGGAGAGCTCTTCGAAGACCCGCTCGAGCACGGTGTGAAGGCGGCGGGCGCCGATGTTCTCGACGCTGGCATTGACCTCCGCCGCGACGCGGGCGAGCGCTGCGATGCCGTCCTCGGCGAAGGCTATCTCAACCCCCTCTGTGGCCATCAGGGCTGCGTATTGGCGGGTGAGCGCGTTGTCGGTTTCGGTGAGGATGCGGACGAAATCGGCCTCGGTCAGGGCCTTCAGCTCCACCCGGATCGGAAGGCGGCCCTGGAGTTCGGGGAGGAGGTCGGAGGGTTTCGCGATGTGGAACGCGCCCGATGCGATGAAGAGGATGTGGTCGGTTTTGACGGGTCCGTGCTTGGTCGAGACGGTCGTGCCTTCGATCAGGGGGAGGAGGTCGCGTTGGACGCCCTCACGGCTGACATCGGCGCCGCGGGTCTCTGATCGGGCGGAGACCTTGTCGATCTCATCGAGGAAGACGATCCCGTTGTCCTCGACGGCCTGGACCGCGTCTCGCGTCAGGCTCTCCTGATCGAGGAGTTTGTCGGCCTCCTCCGCGACGAGGAGCTCGTAGCTCGCCGCGACGGTCATCTTGCGGCGCACCATGCGCGGGCCGAAGGCTTTGCCGAACATGTCGCCGAGGTTGATGCCCTGGGGCTGGCCCGGGATCTCCATCGCGGGGAAAGGGGATTGATCGGCCACCTCCAGCTCGATCTCGCGCGCGTCGAGATGGCCGTCGCGGAGCTTCTTGCGGAAGGTCTCGCGCGTCGTGTCCCGCGCGTTCTCGCCCGCAATAGCATCAAGGACGCGGTCTTCGGCGGCCTCATGCGCCCGCGCGCGCACGGCGGCGCGGCGGCTGTCGCGGACCATGACGAGGGCATTCTCGACGAGATCGCGGATGATCTGCTCGACATCGCGGCCGACATAGCCGACTTCGGTGAACTTGGTTGCCTCGACTTTGAGGAACGGCGCTTGGGCGAGCTTGGCGAGGCGGCGGCTGATCTCGGTCTTGCCGACGCCGGTCGGGCCGATCATCAGGATGTTCTTGGGGTAGACCTCGTCGATCAGATCCGCCGAGAGCTGGCGGCGGCGCCACCGGTTGCGGAGCGCCACGGCGACGGCCCGTTTGGCGTCGGCCTGGCCGATGATGAAGCGGTCGAGTTCGGAGACGATTTCGCGGGGGGTCAGGTCGGTCACGGGGGGTGTCTCCTTTGGCGGGTCCCGATGACATATTCAGCGGGCCGGAAATCGCAAGCTGTTCCGGCGGGGCGGATGAGCATCGCCTGCGGTTCCGCAGCGGGCCTCGGGCTTCGGCGCACCCGGTGGCGGTCGGGATGGCTTTGGTCGGCGGGGGGGGGGAGAGCTGTGCGGTCCGGGCGGCGCCGTCACGCCTCGAGGGTCTCAACTGTGATCGAGCCGTTGGTGTAGACGCAGATCTCGGCCGCGATCTCGAGCGCGCGGCGGGCGATGGCCTCGGCGTCGAGATCGCTGCCCTCCAGCGCGCGGGCCGCGGCGAGCGCGAAGTTGCCGCCGGAGCCGATGGCTGCCACGCCGTGTTCGGGCTCCAACACATCGCCGTTGCCGGTCACGACGAGCAGGTCGGCGCCATCCGAGACGATCAGCATGGCCTCGAGATTTCGGAGGTATTTGTCCGTGCGCCAGTCTTTGGCGAGCTCGACCGCGGCGCGGGAGAGCTGGCCCGGATGCGCCTCGAGCTTTTTCTCAAGGCGCTCGAGGAGCGAGAAGGCATCGGCGGTGGAGCCCGCAAAGCCGCAGATCACCGGGCGGCCGCCGGGCTCGATCCGGCGGACTTTCCGAGCGGTTCCCTTGATCACGGTCTGGCCGAGCGACACCTGGCCGTCGCCCGCGATCACAACGCGCCCGCCTTTGCGGACGCCGATGATGGTGGTGCCGTGCCAG
>JBCCWM010000071.1:0-14403 GCA_039193505.1 Pseudomonadota bacterium
AGGCGGGGTCTTGGGGGCGGTTCTGCTGAGCAAACCCATGGGCGGGCATCCTGGTGCGGCGACAGGGGACCAATCCAGACAAATGTAGTCGGAAATAAGGCCAGACAAAACCCCCCAACAAACCTCCAGGGTGGACGCGGCAGCACGGTCAAAGACGGAGGGAGCTGATCTAAGATCGTGGCGAACCGCGCATGATGCGAACGACCGGCGCGTGAGCGGGCCCCGTTCGAAGCGGACACTCTGCCCAGGCCAAGGTGGCTTTGGAGCATCGCTGAGCACTTTCATGCGCCCATAGATGGCGCGAATACGTCGTTATTCAGTGGACCCTAACGTGTTGCTCCGACGCGTAGCATTCACGCGCCGGGTCTGTGAGAGTGGCTCAGGCGGCTTCGTTCTCGACGCCCGCGGGGCTAAGACCGCTGTCTGGTGGGCGTCACCACTTGCGGCAGGGACGACACGGTTCGGGGACGTGGGGTCTTTCGTCCAGACCCCACGGAGGGCCTCCGCGTGCGACGACGGTGGCAGTCCGGGCCTTGGGGAGTGGGAGCACGCCCATCGCATCGCTGATGGCCCGCAAACCTAAAACCTATCCCGTTTCCGCGCCCTGGTCTCGCTGCGCCCCATCGCTGTCCGGGCAGTGTGCGGCGGGGTGCAGATTTTGAAGGGGATCACGCGCGAACGAATGGAAGTCGCGGTGTCGGACCCTCATTGGACAGCGGAGATCGGAAACCGACGGGCGATACGTCCTCTTGGTGCGACGGTGAAGGGGGAGCTTGGATGAGGTGACCTCTCTGGGTCACGGGGGCGGACCGAGTGGCGCGCAGGATGCCGTACGCTCGCAGGACTTTGGGGAGCGCATTTCACACTCCGTTCGGTTCCGTCCGGATCCACCTCGCCCCGCGACACCGCCATACGGACATGGAAATCTAGCCGCTCCCCCGTAAACTTCTCTGTCCCGATGGGTCTGGTGTACTCGGCGATGGTCGAGCGTGGTTGCGCCAAACGTCGGAGCTCGCATGGTTCGGCGACACGGCTTGACTGGGCAAAGTCCAGTTTGGTGAGAGCGAAGCAGCCCTTACCTTAGACATCGATATAACCGCCTTCGGTTTTGAGCCGGTGGCGAACAGTGTTCCGCTGGCCGAGTGTCTGTTCGATGAAGCAGCCTCTTTTGGCCGCCTCGAGGAGCATGATGACATCGGCTTGAGGGGCGTCGCTCTCGACGATGACGTCGATGTCGAAGGCTTTGGGTGCGGTCTCGTAGGTTTTGCCCGTGGGGGTCCAGCTCCACTCGACCCGCGTCTCCACGCGCAGATCGGTTAGCTCGATCTTGAGACGCTTCGCGAAGGCGCGCACCTGCGTCATTAGACACCCGGTCAGACCGCCGACAAACAGGGCGAGCGGCGGGGGCGCTGTGGCGTCGCCGCCGTGGAACGGGCCTTCGTCGCTTGCGAGCGTGAACTCTTCGAGCATCGGATGGGTCATGCGCACGTCCAACTCGTTGCGCATTTTGCCCGTCGCGACGCCGGAGCATTCGAACACAACGCGCTGCGGCGTCTTGGGTTGATCCACCATGGGGCACTCCTCCTTCGGGGTGGGCGATCTCGGGCTAAAAGCTGACCCGGTCGCCGCCTTTGAGATCGAGTATGGCGCGGGCCTCAGTCGGGCTCGCGATGTCATGACCCTGATCCTCGAGAATGCGGCGCACCTTGCGCACTTGCTCGGCGTTCGAGCTGGCGAGCGTGCCACGGGCAATGAAAAGCGAGTCCTCAAGGCCCACGCGCACATTCCCGCCAAGCTGCGCTGCGACCGAGGCAAGGCGCATCTGCGCATTGCCCGCGCCGAGCACCGACCACTGGTACTTATCCCCGAAGAGGCGATCGGCCGTGCGCTTCATGAAGACGAGGTTGTCGACCTCCGCCCCTATGCCGCCCAAGATGCCCATCACGAACTGCAGGAAGATCGGGGTCTGGAACATGCCCTGATCCAGGCAGAACTTCAGGTTGTAGAGATGACCGACATCGTAGCATTCATGTTCGAACTTCACGGCATGGTCGCCGCCGAGGGTCTGTGCCACTTCGGCGATGTCGGCGAAGGTGTTGCGGAAGATGTTTCCCTCCGAGCCGCGGATGTAGCCCTCCTCCCAGTCGAACTTGAACGCATCGTAGCGGTCGGCGAGGGGGTGAAACGCGAAGTTCATGGAGCCCATGTTGAGGGAGCACATCTCGGGGGAGTACCGGACCGCCGGCGCCAGACGCTGGCTGATCGTGGCGTGCAGACTGCCGCCGGTGGAGATGTTGACCACCGCGTCGGTCGCCTGCTTGATCCGGGGCAGAAAGGACGCGAAGTCCTCCGGGTCGATCGAGGGCATGCCCGTCTCGCAGTTCCGCGCGTGGAGGTGCAGGATCGCGGCGCCGGCCTCCGCGGCCTCGATGGCGTGAGTGGCGATGTCGTCCTGGGTGTAGGGCAGGGCGTCTGACATGGTCGGTGTGTGGATTGCGCCTGTCACGGCGCAGGTGATGATCGTTTTCTGGCGCGCCATGGCTCCCCCGCTCAGTTGTCGATGATGGCGACTGCACGGGTGAACCCCGCCGAGGCGCCTTTGATTTTGAATGGAAAACAGGAGATTTGGAACCCGTTGGGCGGCAGCCGCTCGAGGTTGCAGAGTTTCTCAAGATGGCAGTAGCCGATCTCCATGCTGGCGCGGTGACCCTCCCAAATGAGGCCGGCGTCCCCGGTCTCCGCGTAGGCCGTGGCCGTCTTTGAGAAGGGTGCGTCCCAGCTCCAGGCATCGGTTCCGGTGACCCGGACGCCCCGCTCAAGGAGGTAGAGTGTCGCCTCCCGTCCCATCCCGCAGCCGCGCGCCAGATAGTCGGGCGCCCCGTAGTGCGCACCGGCGGCCGTGTTGACGACCACGATGTCCAGCGGGCGGAGCTCGTGCCCGATCCGCGCAAGCTCCGCCTCGACATCGGCGGCGGTCGCCACGGCGCCGTCCGGCAGGGCGCGAAAATCGAGCTTCACGCCCGGGTTCAAGCACCACTCAAGCGGCACTTCGTCGATCGTGATCGCCCGCTCGCCCCGGTTCATCGTTGAGTGGTGGTGGTAGGGCGCGTCGAGATGCGTGCCGTTGTGGGTCCAGACTTTCAGTGTCTCGACCGCCCAGCCCTCGCCCCCCGGTAGCTCGGCCGGCGTGAGCCCGGGAAAGAAGCCCGCCATCTGCTCCGCCGTGTCCGCATGCGTGAAGTAGTCGATCTCGGGGAGCATCATGGGCGGATCGGAGGCGATTTCCGCCTCAAGGGCGACAGAGAGATCGATGAGCGTGCGCGCCATCGCGTGCCCTCCCTAGAGCAGTCCGACCGCAATCGGCGGATAGAGGATGATGAGGATCAGACAGAGGAGCATCATCACCGCAAATGGCGCGGCACCGAGGAAGATGTCACCGAGCGAGATGCTCTCATCGTCGAGCGTCGATTTGATCACATAGACCGACAGGCCGAAGGGGGGCGTCAGGAGCCCGATTTCGACGGCCAGCACAGTGATGATCCCAAACCAGACCAGGTCAATGCCCATCGGCGTGACGATGGGCAGCATGAGCGGCACGAGGATCAGCATGATCGACGAGGAATCGAGGATCATCCCGAGGAGGATGACGACGCCGACATAGATCGCGATCAGGCCAAGCACCCCCAGCTCGGCCGTCGCCGCCATCTCGCCGAAGGCGAAGGGCAAGCCCGAGAAGGCCAGCATTCGAGAGTACATCTGTGCCGCGATGATCAGAAAGCAGACCGCGGCCGTGACGAGCCCCGTCTCCACCAGAACGCGCCAGAGCCCCGCGGGTGTCAGCCGGCGCTTCAGGAGCCCAAGGAGCAGGGCCCCGATGGCGCCGATCGCGCCCGCCTCGACCGGGGTGAAGAACCCGAGGTAAATGCCGCCAAGGACCACAGCGATCAAGGCGGTGATCGGCAGACCTTTGGCTGTCAGGTCCCGCGCGTCCATTGTGTCCTCGACCGTTGAGAGGTCCGGTCCGACAAAGGCGGGCGCGATACGCGCCATAAAGACAATCCCGACACAGAACATCACAGTGAGCACAATGCCGGGCCCGATGCCGGCCAGAAAGAGATCGCCTATGGACTGCTCGGAGAGGAGGCCAAAGAGGATCAGAAGGAGGCTCGGCGGGATCATCATGCCGAGGACCGAGCTGCCGGCGACCACGCCGACGGCGAACCGGTTTGTGTAGCCATGGCGACGCATCTCGGGCACGGCAATCTTGGTGAAGACGGCGGCTGAGGCGATCGAGATCCCGGTCACGGCGGCAAAGATCGCGTTCGCCGCCACGGTGCCGACGCCAAGGCCGCCTTTGATCCGGCGAAAGAGTGTGTTCGCAACATCGAATGCGTCTCGCCCGATCCCGCTTTCCGAGACAATGAAGCCCATCAGAACGAAGAGAGGCACGACCCCGAAGAAGTAGCTCGCGATCGCGTCATTGGCGGCCAGCCCCAGCATTTTGGCCGCAAGAATGGGTGAGCCCTTGATCGCCCAGACGCCGATAAAGGACATCAGGATCAAGGCAACCGGCACCAGCATGCCGCCCATCACCAGAAAGCCCATGCCTCCGAGGACGATCAGCCCAATCTCAAAGGGCGACATCGGGTGCCCCCCAGCGGCGGAGACGCCGCCATATCCGCGCCGCGAACTGCAGCATGAGGAGGGTGGAGCCCGTCAGGATCATCAGCTTGACCGGCCAGACGGGTGCGGTGAAGTCGCCGGCGGCCCCGACGAACTCAGACCGTGCCCAGGCGCGGGTGAAGATCGGGTAGGTCGCATAGAGGATAACGCCCACGACCAGCACGCCGGCCGCGTCGTAGAGGGTTTCGAGCGCCGCGGCGAGCGCGGGCCGGCGCTGCGCCACCACGCCCAGGAGGGCGTCCGAGCGCGTCATCCTTCCGGCCTTCAGGGCGTGGGGCGCCTGCATGAAGACAATCGCAACGATGGAGAGCGTCACCATCTCCGGCACACCCGAAATGGGCGCGTTGAGGGCGTTGCGCCCGAACACGTCCGCCCCGATCAGAAGGACCAGACCCACGATCAGGATCGATCCGCCGACATTCGCGACCTGCGTCAGCGCATCGAGCCAACGCAGGAGAAGCGGATCGGGTGGCGCCGGATCGGCGGCCACTTACTCCCGGTCCCAATCGCGAAGCGGGGTCGCCCCGGCCGCCCGCATCTCATCCATGTAATTGGCAAGGACAGTCGATCCCGGCAGTCCCTGCGCGTCGAGACCCTCGGCCCAAGCTTTGGCGGCGTTCTCCATGCCGCTGGCCCAGGCCGAGCGCATCTCGGGTGTCGCATCGGTGATCGTGGCGCCGTTCTCGGCCATGACGGCGAACGCGTTGGCAACGGCCTCTTCGAGCTCGGACACGTACCACTCCTGCGTGGCATTGCCGGCCTCGATCAGCGCCGTCTGCACCTCCTCGGGCAGCCCGTTGAACCAGTCGGCGTTCGCACAGAGCGATCCGGCATACTGCGCCCCGAGGCCCGCCCGCGTGATGTAGGGCGCCACTTCGAAGAGCTTGCCGGGAAGCGCGGCCGAGGCAAAGACGATCACGCCGTCGAACACGCCGGTCTTCAGCTCATTGTAGTAGGTCGTCAGGTTCCCGGAGACCCCAACCGCGCCCGTTCCGGAAAGCCAGTTGAGCGCAGCCCCGGGCGCGCCGATCTTCTTGCCGTCGAGATCGTCGAGCGATGCGACGGGAAAGTTGGTCATCAGAAGGTAGTCGTCGATCACGACCGGCGCGCCGATGTAGACGACACCGTTGTCCTCGTAGCTCTTCTTCATTTCGGAGGCGGTGCGCTGGAGCCTGTCCATCAACGTGCCGACAGCGCGGACATCGTCGCTGACAAAGGGCGTGTAGTAGGTGACGTTCTGCACCGCGAGTTTGGCCGGATCGAAGAGCGACTGGCAGATGCCGAGCTCCGCGAGACCGGATTCGACCGTCTCAAGCTCCTCTCCGACGCCGGCGATGGCACCGCCGTAGAGACCTGTGAAACTGATGCTGTGGCCCGTGCCGCTCAACTGTTGCTCGACGGAGGGCACGAAGGCCTCGTCAATCATCCGCACCCAGCGGAACACCGGTGGGTGCCCGGCGACAACAGTTGCACTCCACGTGTCGGCTGCAGCCGGAATGGGGGTCAGCGCAACGGCGCCCGCCAGCAAGGCATGTTTCATCAGTTGTCCTCCCGATTGGTTTTGTTTGTTTTTGGTCCGAGCTGCCGCATGCCGGCCGCCAGAAACGTGACCAGCCGTGTGGTCACCGCGTCAAGATCCTCGAGGCGGTTCGGTTCATCCGCCAACCGCTCCGGCCGGCCGGTCCGCCCGAGGATCGTCACGAGCGAGCCGATGGCAAAGCTGTAGCCCCAGGCCGCATCCCGACGGGTGATCCCCGGGACCGTGCGCTCGATCGCGGAGATGAACACACGCGCCGTGGCATCGTAGTGCTTCTCGACCAGCGCCGTGTCCCGCTCCGTGCCCACAGCGAGCGACCCGAAGATCCGGGCATAGGCGGTGCCGCCGCCTTCATCCCCCAAGGTCGGCCGCAACAGAGCGAAGAGAACGGCCTCCAAGCCCCTGCCCGAGGAGAGATCGACAGTGTCGAGCGCGGCCGTCCGGGCTGCATTGATCATCTGCGAGCGGTGCGCGACCACGGCGGCGTAGAGGCCGGGTTTGTCATCGTAGTGATAGTGGAGAAGGCCTTGCGCCACGCCGGCCCGGGCCGCGATCTGTTTCATCCCGGCGCCATCGAAGCCGTACTCCGCAAAGAGCGCTTCCGCAGCGGCGAGGATCCGCGCTTTGGCATCCGGAGGCGTTTGCTTGGCGGCCTGCATGCGTGAATAGTAGTCCTGATTGATCGATCAGTCAATCCTACGCCGCCGTGTTTGGCTTGAGCTAAGCGTCCGGCTTTACCAGGTTTAAGGATATTTGCCGCACAACCCCAGCGCGGCCAATCAGTGGGCCGCCCGTCGAAGTCGGATGCGCGCAGAGGGTTCAATGACCGTACGCTTGGCCTTTACACTGATCGTCGCGCTTCTCGCGTGCGCTGCAGTGGGCAAGTTTGCCTACACAGCCGTCGGCGCACATCGCGAGTATCGCGAGACTGAGTTCATCCAGACTCTGTCTCGCGGGGTGACGGAAGCGATGAACGCAACAGTGGCGATGTCGCTCGAGCGGAGCGTGGTCCAAGTGGCTCTGGCCTTTGCCGAGCCGATCCCGCCGGCGTTCCGCGAGATCGTCTCCGATCAGCGGGCCAAAGCGAATGAGGGGATGTCGCAAGCCCTGTCAACGCTTGGGCCGCTTGAAAGGTTGCGCACGCGCGAGCTCTTTCGCCGTGATTTGGGCCACCACCTCAATCGGGTCGACGCCATCCGCCGCGAAGTTGACGCGCTTCTGGCGAGGCCACTCGCCTCACGCGATGCTGAGCGCGCCTATGAGCTGCCGTTCGAGCTGAAGGCGGAGATCGAGGCTTTGCGGACCGTGATCGAGCTCTTGCGCGCGGACACCGTGGCGGGCTCGCCTGTGGCCGAGACCCTTCGCTTCATCCAGGGTGCGGCCTGGGAGGGGCGCGAGTACGGCGGACGCGCGCGCACCTACTACGCCATCGCCACCCTCAATCAGGAAAAGCTGAAGCCCGAGGACACAGTCGTGCGAAACATGGACCGTGCGCGCGCGGATGTCGCCTGGCGCGCGATCACCAATGCGGCGAGGAGCTTCAACCTCTCCGAAGAGTTGGTGCGCCTGATGGGTGCCGTGCGCAAGGACTACTTCGAGACCTATGTCCCTGTGGTCGAGAGGTTGCATGCCGCTTCGGAGGCAGCGCCGGAGGACGGAACGCCGTCCTATGACATTAAGTTCGAAGCGTTCTTTGCTTTGTCGAACACCGGTCTTGATGCCTTTGCGAACCTTTCGAACTCCGCTGGCCATGCGCTGAACGACTATTGGGGCGCGCGCACCGCGACCGCCTACCGCGTGGTTCTCGAGAGCGTGGTGCTCGGCCTCATCGTGGCGACACTGGCGCTTGTCGCCACGCTCTTTGTCTGGACAGCCGTTGCGGGACGCCTGCGCGAGGTGACCGAGGCGCTTGCCCGCGTGGCCGATGGCGATTTGACCCCAACCGTTGCGGCGGCGCGCACCGATCTCGATGAGATCTCAAGTCTTGTCGCGACGGTCCGTCAGTTTCGCGAGACCGCCGGCCGCCAGATCGCGATGCGAGAGGCGGTCGATGCATCCAACACGCCAATGCTGATCCTTGACGGCGCGCGATGTGTGATTGCGCGCAACCGCGCCTGGGATGCCTTGCTCGCGTCGTTCGCCGATCGCACCGACGGGCTCTACACGCTCGTGGATGGGCGCGAAGACTACGCTCCCCTGGTTGAGAAGGTGCTCGCGGCGCAGTCCTCCGAGGCCGGCCGGACCAACGCCGCCGGCGTCACTGCGTATGAAATCTCGCACGCGGACAAGATCATGCAAGCGAAGATGACGCGCCTGATCAATCTCACTGGCGACCCGGAGGCCTTGGCGCTCGAAGTTGAGGACGTGACCTTGATCCGGGTTCTGGAGAACGAAGTCGTCGCCGTCGTTTCCAGTGTCGAGCAGGGCCGATTTGATAAACGCGTCTCCATGATCGACGATCTCGGGTTCACATCGTTCATCGCGCGCGGGCTCAACACTCAGATCGAAGCCGTGGCCACGTTCATGAGCGCGCTCGACACATCGGTGAAGGCCATGGCACGCGGGGATCTGACCGCTTCAATGGCTGGCAACTTTGTCGGCGACTACCGAGTGGCGCAGGAGGGGTTCAACGCGAGCATCAAACGTCTCGGGGCAACACTCGTTGATGTGGGCGACGCGGCCGACCATGTCCGAACCGAGGCCACCACAATTGCCGCCGGTGCCCGAGATCTCGCCCAACGGGCGGAGGATCAGTCCTCCACGCTCCTCCAGACGGCTGCCACGATGGAACTGATGGACGGCTCGATCCGCGAAAACACGGACACCGCAGATGCCCTTGTCTCGTTAAGCAGACAGACGTCGGAGCGTGCCGAGGTGAGCGGCAAGGTCGTCACCGGCGCGGTCGAGGCGATCTCCCGCATTCAAACGAGCGCGTCGAAGATCGCGGACATCATCGGTGTGATCGACTCCATTGCCTTCCAGACCAACCTGCTGGCACTGAACGCGGCTGTTGAGGCGGCCCGTGCAGGTGCAGCCGGGAAGGGCTTTGAGGTGGTGGCATCCGAGGTTCGAACACTGGCGCAACGCTCCTCCGAGGCGGCCCGCGACATCCGCGAACTTATCACGGCGAGTGCGGAGCATGTCTCGGAAGGGGTGCGCTCAGTCAATGAAACCGGTGAAGGGCTCTCGGCGCTTGTCGCCTCGGTCCGGGAGGTTGCCGACCGCCTCGAAGGGGTGTCGCAAATGCAGCGCGACCAGGTGACCCGAGTGGCGGAAGTTGCTTCGGCCGTTCAACGGCTTGAAACTTTGACCAAAGGAAACGCGGCCGTGGCAGATCAGAGCGCCGGCGCCGCCAACAATCTGACGCATGCATCCGAGTCGCTCTTCGAAGGTCTCGCACGGTTCAAAGTCGCGTCAAGCGAGCCGGTGACGCTGTCACGCGCCGGCTAGGCCGCCCGGGCTAGTAGGCGAGGCCCACATAGTTTTCGGCAAAGACCTTCTGGGCCGCCGGCGTCGAGCGGAGCGTCTCAAGCTCGGCGGACTGCATCTTGCGATCGAAGGGTGACTGGTTCGGGAAGGCGTGAAGCATGGTTGTCGTGGCCCAACTGAAGCGCTCAACCTTCCACACGCGGGCAAGCGCGCGCTCGGAATAGGCCTCAAGACCGGCCTCGGACCCGGTCAGGTAGTGCTCTGCCAGCCCTTCGAACAGGTAGTGCACATCGGACGCGGCGGTGTTGAGACCCTTTGCCCCCGTCGGCGGCACGATGTGGGCCGCATCGCCGCAGAGAAAGAGGCGCCCCCACCGCATCGGTTCGGTCACGAAGGACCGGAGGGGCGCCACCGACTTCTCGACGGAGGGGCCCGTCACAAGCCCAGCCGCCAGGTCGGCGGGGATGCGCCGTCGAAGCGCCTCCCAGAACCGCTCATCGCTCCAGTCCTCCGGCGTGTCGCTGAGCGGGCACTGCACGTAGTACCGGCTGAGCGTGGGCGTGCGCATCGAACAGAGCGCAAAGCCATCGGGAGAGCTCGCGTATACCAGCTCTTCATGAACGGGTGGGGTCTCGGACAGGATCCCGAGCCAACCGAACGGGTAGACCTTCTCGTAGTCTCGACGGATCGTTTCCGGTATCGTCTTGCGGCTGACGCCATGAAACCCGTCGCAGCCGGCCACGAAGTCCGCCTCGATCCGGTGCGCGCCCCCCGGCGTCGCAAACCGGACGGAGGGGCTGTCGGTGTCCGCGCCGTCGATCACGACATCTTCCACCTCGAAAATTGTCTCGAGCCCCGCCTCGTCGCGCGCATCGTAGAGATCGCGGGTCACTTCGGTTTGGCCGTACACCGTGACATCGCGGCCTGTGAGCGCGCGGAAGTCGATCCCGAACGCCTCCCCGTCGGAGGAGATGACGGTGCCGCGGTGCGGAATGCTCTCCCGCTCGAGCCGGTCCGCGACACCCGCCTGGCGCAGCAGATCGACGAGGCCGCGTTCCAGGATACCGGCGCGTATCCGGCTCAACACGTGCGCGCGCGTCCGACGCTCGATCACAATGTTGGCAATGCCGCGTGTGTGGAGCAACTGGCCCAGAAGGAGGCCCGACGGGCCGCCGCCGACAATCACCACAGAGGTTTTCATACGCCCCACTCCTTGTCCCACCTGCGGACCCTAGCCGCCCAGTGCGCCGAAGGGAAACGCCCTCTTGACGCGCCGGTCAGGCGTGGTGTGCCGCGGCGCGGGCGATCACCAGCTCCTCGTTGGTTGGGATGACCATCACGGCGACGCGCGACAGGGGCGTCGAGATCAGCATATCGCTCCGAGAATTGGCCATCGGGTCGATCTCGATCCCGAGCCAACCCATCCTGTCGGTCGCCTCGTCCCGCACGCGGACGGAGTTCTCGCCAATCCCGCCTGTGAAGACGAGCGCGTCGAGCCCGCCCATGGTTGCGGTCAACGCCCCGATCTCGCGCCGGATCCGGGTCGTGAAGTAGGTGATCGCCTCACGCGCCTCGGGTGCCGTCGAGGCCTCGAGCGCGCGCATATCGTTCGAGACCCCGGACATGCCCAGAAGGCCTGAGCGCTTGTAGAGGAGGTCCGAGATCTCGGCCGCGCCCATCCCCTCCTGCTCCATCAGGTAGAGGAGGACGCCGGGATCGATCTGGCCCGACCGCGTGCCCATCGGCAGACCGTCGAGCGCTGAGAACCCCATGGTCGACCCGACGGAGTGACCGTCGATCATCGCGCACATCGACGCGCCATTGCCCAGATGCGCAACGATCACGCGGCCCGCAAAGAGAAGCGGCGCCTTCCGTGCCAAATGCCCGGCGAGGTAGTCGTAGGAGAGGCCGTGGAAGCCGTAGCGCCGAACGCCCTTGTCGTAATAGGCGCGCGGCAGCGCAAAACTGTCGGCCTCGCGCGATTGGGTCCGGTGAAACGCCGTGTCGAAACAGCCGACCTGGGCGGCCTCTGGGAAGTGGGACGCCGCCGCCCGGATGCCGGCCAGGTTGTGTGGCTGGTGGAGCGGCGCGAACGGCTCGAGCGCCGCAAGTTGAGCGAGGCTCGCGTCGTCCAGGCGGAGAGGTGCCTCGAAGTCCGGGCCGCCATGGACGACGCGGTGCCCGACGGCCTTGACCTCCGCTTCGGGCACGGCGCGCGTGAGGAGGGCGAGCGCGCGCTCGAGCGCGTCCGCATGGCTCGGTATCGCGGCGGTTTCGTCCCCCGTGCTCTCCCCCGTCGCGCTGCGGGCGCGCACCCGCGCGTCGGCCCCGCCGATCCGCTCCACCAGCCCGCTCGCGAGGACCTGCGGCTCGTCCTCGACCGAAAAGAGCGCGAACTTGAGGGAGGACGAGCCCGCGTTGAGGGTGAGGACGGCGCGCATCTCAGCCGGTTCGCGCGGCGTGGAGCGCCGCGACCGCGCAGGAGGCGAGCCGCGCCATGTCGTCATCGGCACGGCTTGTCAAAATGATCGGGACCCGCGCGCCGAGGACTATCCCCGCCCCTTCGGCGTGCGCGATATAGGTCAGCTGTTTCGCCACCATGTTCCCGGCATCGAGGTTCGGGGCCACCAGGATCTCCGCCCGCCCCGCGACATCCGACGTGATGCCCTTGGTCCGCGCCGCCGCGATGCTGACGGCATTGTCCATCGCCAGCGGCCCGTCGACGAGGCCTCCCTTGATCTGCCCCCGCTCCGCCATCTTCGACAAAAGGGCACCGTCGACGGAGGACTTCAGCTTCGGGTTGACCGTCTCGACCGCCGAGAGGATGCCGGCCTTCGGCACGTCGATCCCGATCGAGCGCGCGACATCGATCGCGTTCTGCACGATGTCGACCTTGGTCTCCAGATCGGGCTCGATGTTGATCGCAGCATCCGTCACCAGCACGGGATGCGGAATGCCCGGCACGTCCATAACAAAGACATGCGTGAACCGACGGCCGGTCCTCAACCCCCGCTCCTTTCGGAGCGCCGCACGGAGGAGATCGTCGGTGTGAAGATGCCCCTTCATCAGGGCCTTCGCGCGCCCGTCTGCCACCAGATCGACAGCGGCATGTGCGGCCGCTGTATGGCCTGCCACGTCGATCAACTCGAGCCCGCTCAAGTCCGCCCCGCTGGCCTCGGCCGCCTGACGGATCTTGCCGGCATGCCCGACCAGGATCGGCGTGATGATCGTGCGCCGTGCGGCCAGGAGCGCCCCGCTGAGCGAGGTCTCGTCCTCGGGACAGACCACGGCTGTCGGCATCGGGTCCATCGGCGCCGCGCGTGCGATGAGCGTTTCAAAGTGCCGGTGGCGCTGCACCACCAGCCCGGGCAGATCGATCTCCTCGAACGTCATCTGTCGGTTCGGCGCCACGACCACCGCTTCGCCGCTCAGGATCAGAGCGCCGTCGCCTTTGCGGGTGACCTCGGTCGCGAGGACGACTTCGCGGTCGGCCCGCTTCTCCGTGACCGTGACGCGCGCGGTGAGCTCATCGCCCGCATTCGCTCGCTCCGCGAACACGAAGGACTGCGCGCGATAGAGGGTCCCCGCTCCCGGAAGAATGTTGCCGAGAACCGCCGAGATCAGCGCGCCGACAAACATCGCGGGCGCCACGGCCTCCGGCTTTCCGTCCCCGTCGCCATCTTCGGTGGCGAGGTGCAGCGGATTGTGGTTGCCGGAGTTGTTTGCGAAAATCACAAAGTCGTCTTCGGTGCAGATCCTGGTCAGAGCGGCGGTGTCCCCAACGGCGAGGCTGTCATAGGGCTTGTTCGTGTAGGTCATCGCTCACTCAGCCGCCGCACATCCGCCAATCGGGGCTTCGGGGGATCGAGAACCGCCCCACCACCTCATGACAGCGCTCTAGCATGGAGAGTGTCATCGGCGCCATCTCGTCGCTCAGCTTGAGCCTGCCATGAGGCTCTGAGTTACATCGCGAAGTGCAACGCCTTTGCCGTGTTTGGTATCCGGTTGCCGCCAAACAATAAACCAAGGCGTTGCAATGCCAGGACATGCCCAGCCTGCACCCGTGGAAATAGATGAGATCGCCAGGTTGAGAGCCGAAGGCCGCAGGATTCGGTCGATTGCCCGGAGCCTGCGGCGCGCGCCGTCGACCGTGTCGAGGGAGGTCAGTCGGACCGCTTGCGACAGCGGAGCCCGCCGCCCGCAGGCGGCCAAGGGCTCCTACATGCTCCGCCGCCGGCGGCCGGCGCGGCTGGAGACGGATCGGCGCCCGGCCCGTTACGCGCCCGATCGGCTGACGGAAGGCTGGACGACGGAGCGGATCGCAGGACGGCTCCGGCTTGGAATCCACCCCGCCCTGCCGCGCCCGTCGGCAATGGGGACCAGCGTCCAATCCAACGTCTCCTCGACATCGCACACCAAGAGGCAGGCGGGGGCGGCCGGCACCTGAAGCATTCCACTGCGGGCTGCCTCGGACAGGAGGCCGCATCCGAGGGCGTGGGACCACCCGACGCAACCGCCATCGATTGTGCCGGGGTGACCGACGCCCCGACAGCGGCAGTCTCACGTGGAGCGGAGGTATTCGTCAGGCCACTGTGCCCATGTCCGTGCAGGCTCTAGGGTCCAGACTCATTGATTGTCAAAGCCAGAAGATGACGGCGGCGGCCAAGGCGATTGCTGACAGGAAGACCTTGGGGCATCTGTCGTAGCGGGTCGCGATCCGGCGCCAGTCCTTGAGCCTGCCGAACATGATTTCG
>JBCCWM010000072.1:0-14384 GCA_039193505.1 Pseudomonadota bacterium
CTGGAGCTGCTTCTCGAGGCTGTTCCCTATCGCATTCATACGATACTCACCGACAACGGGATCCAGTTCGCCGAGCAACCGCGAAACCGGAACACAATCCTCTCACGGCCGATGCGGTTCGACATGATCTGCGAAGCCAATGGGATCGAGCATCGCCTGACCAAACCGAACCACCCCTGGACCAACGGCCAGGTCGAGCGCATGAATCGCACCATCAAAGACGCCACAGTCAAGCGTTACCACTACGACAGCCACGATCAGCTGCGCGTCCACCTCTCCGACTTCTTGGATGCTTACAACTTCGCCCGGCGTTTGAAGACGCTCAGCGGTCTCACGCCTTACGAGTACATCTGCAAGATCTGGACTTCAGAGCCAGATCGATTCATCGTCGACCCGATCCACCACATGCCGGGACTGGACACCTAGGGCGCGCGGGCTCGTATTGCCTTGCCGCGTCTCACGAGTAAATCGGGTCCGTCCGTAGGACCAGCATCTCCGACAGGCACATCGCCCCGACCCGCAGCGGCGTGGCGGCCTCTGTCGTTCCGGCGCGACCGGAACGGCGGAGCTCATAGGCCGTGGGCCGGATGCCGCATAGTGAAGTCGACGAAGGACGTGACTGCGCCTGCCGCCGACGTGGTGCATGGCCCGCAAGCACTTGGCCGCGCGGTCTCTTTGCCTGCGCGCTGCCCCTCTCCGGCGAACCGTCAAGGCCGTGTGCCCAAAGCCTGTGCTCCGCGTCCCACCGACCTGTTCGTCAAGCATAGAACGGAACGCCGATCGACGAGCGGATCGCCCCACCGACACGCGGACACGTTCCGTTGCGTTCTGCTTACACAGGCGGAGCCTCACGACCAGACCCGTGTGCTTCGGTGCAATGAAATGCGATACGGAGGGGCCCAGTTGAAGAGGAAGGGTCGGCCCTGAAGGCCTATTGAGCGCGTTCGCAGTTGATGTGCTGTCCTGGGATCTCCGGGTGCCTCCGCCACTCGGCGCACCTCGGGCTGTTGGATCTCGCATGCCGGCGGGCCCCGTCCGCCATCGGCTTCGTGACGCATCGAAGGTCGACACCGTCGGAAGGCGGACGCGATCCGGGGTGCAGTCCCAACAAGGCCACCGCCTACGGCACCATCCAGGAGAACAGCCGCGCCACTTCTCGTTCGAACCCCGCCCAGACTTGCGGCGCGAACCAGATCAGCGCGGCAATCAGAGCGAGAGCGAACAGGGCGCGCAGCATTGCTCAGCCCGCCAGACAGCGCTGGCCGTTCGGCGAAGCGGCGCACGTCCGGCCGCCGGATGTCGCCAGGTCAGCCGGCGCCTGGACTGCGCCGCCTCTCTCGGGGCTGCCCGCCAAACGATCAGACAATGGGGTGCACGCGCCACCGCTGACGCTCCGATGTGACCCGCGCGCGGGCGCCGAGATGGGTCATGCTCTCTGCATAATCCACAGCGTCCGCTTTCGAGGGGACGGCCAACTGCGCGAAACTTGCCTCGCGCACTCGGGCGCCGTATTGCGTCGAGCCACCGACATTGCTCGATGCGCCCTTCCGCGCGTTTGCACCGAAGCTCGAGCCGACGCTGAGCAAGGTCTCGACATGCTCCCCAAAGAGCTTGGAGGCATACTCATTCGTCGCCCGGTCCGTGTTCCTAAGAAAGATCTGTGTCGCGCAGTTGCCGAGAAGATTGTCAACCGGCTCCTTTCGGTCGGTCTGCTTGTAGAGTGCATTGAGGTTCTGGAACGCAACGATGTTGGCGTGATTGGACTGGCGCGTGCGCTCGAACGCATCGGCATCGCCGCGACCGCCGCCAACTGTGAAGAACGCCTGAAACTCATCGCAGAGGAAGAAGGACGGCCTCGCCTTGTCGGGCCGGCGCAGAACTTCGCGGTAGAACTCCAGCTTGACGAAGGTCGCCACGACCCGAGCCATCACTTCCGCCTCGGCGAGAGGCAAGTGGACATACACGATCCGCCCCTCCTCGACCGCATCCGAGAGCGAGACCGTCGACCGGCCAGCAAACAGCGTGTCATAGGGCGGCGAGACAAAGGGGCCAAGCATGTTCGAGACAAAGGACCGGACGATTGACTTGGTGTCCTGCGCCAAGCCCCGCCATTCCTGCCGCATGAACTCCGCCGCCCGCTCCACCTCGATCCCGACGCCCTTCGGCAGGTCGCGCACGAAGGGACCGAGCCGGTCGTCGGAGGTCGCACACTCGTAGACTTCGGAGAGCGAGGGCGGGCGGTCCGGATGGGTTGTGCGCAGAATGACGATCATGTGTTGCAGGAACGTGGTCGCCGTATCGATGAAGTACTTGTCCTTGTCGCTGCTCTCGCTCAGCGTGCCGAGGACGCCTGCGAAACGGCCCGCGAGCTCCATCGCTTTGTCACTGCTGTCGAGCGGATTCCATCGGATTGAGCGGTCGGGATTGGTCGGGTCGATGGTGGCGAGGCGGTCCTGCCAGCCGTTTCGGACCATGAGCGTGCCGATCTTGGTGCGGAAGTCGCCCTTGGGATCAAGGATCAGGCCCGCTGGTGGCGTGCCCGCCGCCGCGGCCGAGGCAAGCAGACCATCGAGGAGCGCGTTGAGCACGCATACCGTTTTGCCGGAGCCCGATTGCCCGAAGACGGCGGTGTTCTTGTAGAAATCCTGCCAGCCCCATGTGTAGCCGCCAGCGGCGAACCCAAGCGCCTCCGTGACCTCCACCGGCGGGCGGGCCGCGGCGCGCCGGCTTGCCGCGGCGCTCTCGGCCGTGCGCGGGCGAAACCCGCTTGCGGCCTCTTGCTCGGAGATGGCACGGCGCATCTCCACCGCCTCGCGCAGGCGCCGCGATTGCCCAATTGCGACAAGCGGGATCGCAACCGCAGTACCGATGAAGCTCCATTTGAGGACCGGGCGAAGCGGCGTCAGCATCTCGCCCATCGGCCAAAAGCTCAGCACATAGAAGAGGCAGAGCCCCACTGCTGCCGTCGCGACCCAGCCCAGGGCAGCGGCGTAGCCCGAGAGACGCGCGACATAAAGATCGGCGTTGTAGCGCAGCGCGTCGCCCGCCTCTGCATACCGCCAGGCCATGCGCGCGCGCATGTAGGCCTCATAGGGCGTGGTGAAGCTCCACGCAGCAGTGGCGAGGCAGCCGAAGAAGGCAATCACGAGGACCAGGCGGAAAAGCTCGTCCGACATCAGGAGCGGCGCAACGAGATGCGCGATGGTCGCACCGCCGATGCCGCCGTAGACGCCTGAGTGGAAGGTCATCCGCGCCTCGGCGAGCGCGCGCTCTGTCGTCGCCGCGACCATCCCTAGCGCGCGACCTCGGCTTCGAGCGCCTCGATGAGCTCGTCCACACCGTTGTCGATCGCATCCTCGGTGACCGTCGCGGTGGAGAAGCTGCGCCCCTCGCCCTGCACGGTTTCGCGCAGGAACGGGTCCTCGCCATAGGTCCAGGCTGCGGCGAGCGACAGCGTCACCACCGATGTCTCGACCCGCGTTGAGCCCACCGTCAAGGGCTGGCGCGTCTCGCCGAGGAAGCCGAGCTCGAAGGTGAGCGCCGAGGCCTCGCGGCGGTCGACGACCCGGTACCCCGCCTGCACAAGCGCCGTGCGGAGCCGGTCGGCGGCCAGCAAAGCGCCCGCTGTGTCGTCGAGGGGCACGACATAGACCGGCGCAACGCTGCGTGTGGCCGGATCGAGCCCTTGTTCCATCGCCTGCAAGATGTCCTCGGCCCCGCTCACGGTCTCAAAGGCGGCGCTCGCCTCATCCGAAAAGCGCGCCCGATCGTAGTCGCCGATCGCGGCCATCGTGGTGCGCACGCCCGAGGTGAGGCCCGTGCCCGGATTGCGCTCCCACGCTGTTGCGGTCTCGATCAGACGCGCGATGCGCCGGTCGCTCTCGGCGAGCCGGGCGGCGGCGATCTCGGCGGTGCCGTAAGCGGATCGGGTCGTCGCATCGGCCTCAGGTGAGAGGCCGCCATTGGCCTCGATCACGCTTCTGAGGTTGGCGAGGCGCTGGTGTGTCGTCGGCGAGGCGGTGGCGACGTCGAGCCCCGCGGCGCTCTCGACCAGTGTCGTCTGGGCGATTGAAACCGCCAAAGTGCGGGCGGACGCGATGTCTGCGGCTTGCGCTGACGTCGCGCGCGCCGTGTCGAAGGGGGTGAGAGCGGCGACGGCGTCAATCAACGCCTGCTCCGTGCCGGGTGCCCCCGAGCTGGCGAGTGCGAGGGCCGAGCGCAGCTCCGCGAGCCGGGCCTCGGAGGCTGAGACGCGCGCGGCGGCCGCGCGCCCATCCTCGAGCGCGCCGGACTGCGCCGCGGTCATCCGGCTCGTGTCAAAGGCAGAGATTGCCTCGGCCGCGTCGGCGAGCGCCGCCGTGCTCGCCGCATGATCGGGTCCAGCGGCGCTCGCGGCTTGCGCCGCCGCTTCGAGGGCTGCGAGCCGCGCATCGCTCTCGTCGATCCGAGCGGAGGCGTCGGTGGCGACGCGGATCGCCTCAGGCATGGCGTTGTGGCGCTCGCGGCTGCGGTCAAAGCCGGTCAGCGCCTCGCCCGCGCGCGCCAACCGGCCGACCTGATCGGCCGACCGATCCTCGCTATAGGCCGCGAAGGCCGCCTCCAACGCATCGAGCCGGCGGTCTGACGCGACGATGTCGGCCTGGCAGCTCTGCGCCGACTGGTAGGTTGCAAATGACGCAGCATCGCACCGCAACGTCGCGAGATCCGTGCTCTCCAGAACGCTGAGTGCCGTGGACAGGAGGGCGCATCGCTCCCCCTGGCGCTGCTCGGCAGTCGCTGCGGCCGCAAGCCCCTCAAACTCGGTGATCCGGGCGATGGTCTCGGCCGAGGGACCGCTCGGCCCGACCACCACCACATTGGGGGGTGTCGCTTGCTGCGGCTGAGACCCGGCCGGGGCACAGGACCCGGCAATCGGACTGGGCGGCGGCTGTGGGGTCGGCACCGGTGTGGGCGTCGAGACAGGTTGCGGCGGCGGGTTGCCGCCACCCCCGGCCCCCGTCAGCAACGTGAAGAGCCCGATCGCCGTAAAAAGGCTCGCGCCCACGATCATCCCCCGCCAAATCGGCGCCCGCGACCAGAGGCTCTTTGCACTGTCGGCGAGGGACATGGACGACCTCTTAGCGTTTGCTTTCGTAGACGTGGATGTCTGCGTCCGTGATCGTCATCAGATCCTCGTCCGAGATCGCATCGAGATCCTCCGCCGTTTGCGAGATCCGCTGCGCCTGGATCGGTTGCAATCCCTCAAAGACCTGCCGCACCACCCGCGCATTGCCGAAATTCTCGTCCCGCCGCCCCGAAGACCAGATGTCGCGGATCACCTTTTCAGCCTCGTGCTCGGCCCCCGGTGTCAGGATCAGATGGTTCTTTTCGGCGAGTTGGGTGAAGATCGAAAAGAGCTCGTCCGCCTCGTAGCTCGGGAAGTCGATCGTCTTGGCGATGCGGGACTGCAAGCCTGGGTTGGCCTCGACAAAGCGCCGCATTTCGCCCGAATATCCCGCAAAGATCACGACCAACCGCTCTCGGTGGTCCTCCATGTGCTTGAGAAGGGTGTCAATCGCCTCCTGACCGTAGGGATCGGTGTTGCCCGTCGGTCCGCCGCCCCCCGCGAGGGTGTAGGCCTCGTCGATGAAGAGCACGCCGTCGAGCGCCTCCTTCACGGTATCTGTCACGATCTTGGCCGTGTCGCCGAGATGGGTCCCGACGAGCTTGGAGCGGTCGACCTCGATCAGCTTGTTCTTCCGCAGAAGCTTCAGTTCGTAGAGGAGCTCGCCCACATAGCGGGCCACAGTGGTCTTGCCGGTGCCGGGCGGGCCCGAAAACACCATGTGGAAGGTGAGGTTCGACACAGGCAGGTCGCGCTGCTTTCGTTGCGCGACGACGCGGGCAAAGTTGTAGAGCCCGAAGAATTCCTCCTTGACGCTCTGCAGGCCCACCAGCTCGTAGAGTTCGTCGAAGATCTCCTGCAGCCGCTGGCCGCCGCGCTGGGGACGCGGGGTGGCGTCGCGGCGTGGGCTCGGGGGGCGGATGGTCACTGGATCACTCCCATGTTTCCTGCACGCGCATCACATGGCGTCGCGCGATGGGCCGGGATGCGCCTGGCACGGGCGGTTCGGCACCGGCCTCGAGGGTCATCTCCGTCTCGGCGGCGCTCAGCTGTTCGGCGAGACGCCGGCACGCCTCAGCATTGTCGAAGGCCGCGCCCTGCGCCTCGCGCACCTCCCGAACCAGCGCACGCGCGGGGCGGCGACCCTCCTCCTCGAGAGGACAGCCGAGGGCTTCGAGTTCCGCGGCCAGCACGTCGACGAGCATGTCGTCCTCGAGCCCCTCGAGCCGGATCGAGCGCACGGCCAGCCGGTCGAGCCAGCGCCGGTGGTCGTCATTGGCACGCAACGTCTCCTCCATCCCCTCGGGCAAGGTCGCCACGATCAGGAAGGAGTGTGGCCGGCGCTCCGCGACGTCGAGGATCGCCAATCCGGCCTCAACGCCCGGGCTTGCGCCGCCATAGGGATCTGCCGCCAGCAACCAGTCCGCGTCCGGCAGATAAAGCGTGCCGCCGTTCGCCTCCTCGGCCTTTTTGGTTGCCGCATCGGTCGCATCGCCGCGGAGATCGCGCGCGCGAAGCTCTGCGATGTGCGCACGGTTGAGCGCGCCGAGACCCGCAACCCCGCGTGCAACCGCGAACGCCGCATCGGCCAGCCCGACCCCTCTCGGCCCGCTCAAGATCACCGCCAACGCCGGAGCGCGGGTTGCGAAGGCAGGTCCATCCTCCGGGGCTGAGCGGATCGGCTCGAAGACCCGCGTCTCGATCAGATCCGCCGCCGCGGCTTGCCCGGTGAGGCCGTCCAGCCGCTCGTATGCCTCCGCGAGCAGCTTCTCCCGTTCCTCCGCGCCGAGGCTGCCGCGGGGGGCCGCGGGCGCTGCCTTTTCGCGCGCGTCGGGCGGCGGCGGGCGAGCCTCGCTGCGATTTGTGATCCGATCGAGGAGCGCCCCGAGCGCGGGCACGCCGCCAAGCCCCGCCGCGGCGCCGCTGTCGTAGAGAAGTGCGAGGCCGACCGCGAGCCAAAGCACAAGCCCAATGATCAGAAGAAGCGGGCCCATACCGCCAAGAAAACGGAAGAGCAGCATGCCGATCAGCAACCCGCCGATGATGCGGAGCGGCAGCGGGATGGCCGACAGCGACATTCGTCTCAGCGCCCGGGTGTGACCGGCAGATCCAGCGTGTCGCCGGGCTGCATCGTCGGCCATGTGATGGTCGTCGCCCCGGACCGGAGCCCGATCGTGATGCCGCCACCGCCATCGACGACACCCGTGACTTTCACGACCCCCGAAGCCGGGAATGGGATTGCCAGCGTCGTCGGTGCATTCAACGCCAGCACCTCGACCGGAAGCGATGCGTCGCTCTCAAAGCGGAGAATGTCGCCATCCTCGGCATGGGTGTCCCAGAGCGTAAGCCAGGCCAGACGCATTTGTCCGCTCTCGACCTGAGTGCGAACCTCCTCGCGGACCTCCTCCGCGACGGGCATGCTCTCGATCGCGTCGTCAACCTGGTCGGCTCCAACCATGTCGACCTCGAGCCCACCTGCTGCCAGGAATGTCGAGTATTGGCTTTGGAGTTGAGCGGCCTCGTTCTGGGTGACGACATCCGACCCGCCACCCGACAGACCGAAAAAAGCCCCCGCCGCGATGGCGCAGGCGACGAGCGCACCGCCGAGATACAGGAACGGGGACCGACCGCGTGCCCGGCCATTGCCGCCGCCGCCATCCGATCCGTCGCCCGGGGCTCCGCCGCCACCACGATCGGTCGGACGCGGACGCTGACGCAGCCGCTCCGCCGGCCGCTGACGCTCGTTCGGTTTACGCATGATCCTCGTTCCATCGCGACGACCCCCTTCTTGTCTTGAGTTTTCCGTGGCGCGTCAACCGATCCTGGCCGGCGCAGCAGCGGGCACTCGCGAAAAAGTTGTCGCAGTCGCGTGCGGCCTCTGGCCTCGTCTCAGCGGTGCTGTATGGTCGCGACCGTGGTCCAAATTAGATGGAGTGATCCATGCGCATACTCGCATGTCTGGCGAGCGTCGTTTTCGCCATTGCGCAGCCCGCCGCCGCTCAACTCGCCGGCACCACCGGCGGTTCGGCCGCCACAGGTGGGCCGGCCCCGGCGGTCTCTGGCGGTTCCAGCGCCCTGCTGCCGTCGTCGTTTTCGCCCACAACGGAGTTTGTTGCGCAGGGCGGTCTTGCGGTCCGCATCCTGTTTCTCGGTCGCAACCCCGGCGGCAAGCAGCTCACCATCAGCACGCAACTCGTCAACACCACCGAACAACCGCTCAACGTCGCGCTGATCGGACCGGCGCCGACAGCAATCGACATGCGCGGTGTGCAATATGCGCTGAGCAACATCGCCGGCATTGGACGCTGCAAGCAGCTTGATTTCGACTGGGTCGCCGGGTGTTTGACCAACTACCGGGATGTCCTGCACAATGAACACTTTGCGCATCTGCAACCAGGGGCCACAGTCATCATGCCGCTCACCTTCACGGCGGAGGAGATCAGCAGTACCGGCTTCATGTCGATTTCCATGAACTTCGCCGTTGGATCCGGCGATCGGGTGACCGATGACAACCGGTCTGAGTTGCGGAACTTCCCGATCACGTTCCCGATTGTCGATCTCGCGACCGTCGGAGCGAACCAATGAGACAGGCAGTGCGCGCGGTCGCGCTCGCCGCGGCGCTTTTCGGTGCCGCGGTCCCGCCTGCGAGCGCGGCCGAAAACCTGGACCGCGCAGTCGAGAGCCTCGCCCAACAGATCATCGACCAGCGCCCAGCGGACGCCGCGCCGATGCGGGTCGCAGTGACCGCGTTCCTGGCATCGGATCGGCGCACCACGCAGTTCACGAACTTTCTCATGACGGCGCTCACCGGCGAGATGGTGGCACGGTCAGGCGGCCTCTTTCGTGTGATTGAGCGCCAGCAGCTCGAGGCCGCACTCTCGGAGATCGAGATGCAGAACGTCCCGATCTTCGAGCCTGACGGGGCGAGCGACCTCGGCCGGTTCCTCGGCGTCGACGCGCTGATCATCGGCAACATCACGCCGCTGTCGGACACGATCCGGCTGAACGCCAGGCTGATCAAGGTCGACACGGTCGAGACCATAGCCCAAGCACGCGACTGGATCCCGCTCACACCCACCATCGCCAGCCAACTCCGTGAGGAGGTGCGCCTCAGCAGCGTCCGGATCGGCGGCGACCAGCCCGATCCGCGCTCGGGCGTCTGGGAGGGGTCGGGCACATGCGGCGACACTCAGTTCGGGGTCGCGCTCTCGATTGTGGTCAATCCCGACAACACCGTGACCGCGATGCAGACCTACTTCCCGATGGGCGGCCAGCGGCTTGAGAGCGGCGTGCTGCAGATGGAAGGCACATTCGACACAGCCACCTCCGGCCTTGCGCTCTCCCCGTCAGACTGGCTCTACCAACCCCGCGGGCACACCGCGCTCGGGATCGAGGGGCGTATGGATCTCGACCGCGGGGTCTTTGACGGGACCTACACCGTTGAGGGATGCCAGGCGGTTGAGCTGCGGCGCATGAACTAGAGGCAGCGCATTTTGATGACGTCGACGCGGTTGGTCCGGTACCACGCGTCGACCGCCGTCGCGGTCAGCGGAAGGCTGCTCCAGATCGGAGACACGAACACCACATCGACCATGCCGCCGAGGCCTATGAACGCGCTGGAGGAGAGGGTGCTGCACTCGGCCGCGGCCTGAATGACGGCCGCCTGCTCGGCCGGCCCGAGCGCGCGGAAGCCCGGCAGTGTCATTGAGCCGTTCACCGCCGTGACACGCTGGATGTTGCCGGTTGCCGTGATCACGCGCTGCGGCAGCAATTGAGTGAAGAAGGCCACCACTGCAAAGATCGCGAGCGCGCTCAACACGCCCGCAACAAAGCCGTTTCCCAGGATTACCATAAGGAGAAGGGCCGCGATGGCTGCGACCAAGGGCAATCGCAGACCGTCGAGGCTGCCAGCCGCGCCGGAGCCCGGGATCAGCGCCTCGGCGTTCAGGAACAGGATAACCGCGCCCGTGATGCAGGTGCCCAGTGAGAACATCGCGAGATGGACAAGGCGCTCATTGCTGAGCGTGGCATAGGCCATGGCGCCCGAGATCACCGTCGCCACAGCCCAGAACCCCAGGTTGTCAGCTTGCCGAAACTCAGCGATGCCGTCCAGCAAAAGCACCCCAGCGAGTGCCGCAAAAAAGAAGTAGGCGAGCGTGACCATGGCCTCAGGTGGCCGAGCGGTCCCGGTTGGACCCAGGCATCAGCGGGTCTTGTCCTGTGACTTGCGGGCGTCTGCCGCCTTGCCGTCGCCCCAAGGGTCGGGGTCGCGCTTCCGGTCGTCGTCGCCCCAATTGTCCTGCTCCGCCTGGCGCTTGGCCTCATGGCCGCGCTCGATGTCTCCCCAAGTGTCGGCCTCCTTGCGTGCAGCGTGGCCGCGTTCGGCGGCTGCAGCCCGCTCGCGTTCGGCCGTGCGCTCGGCCTCGGCCGCGCGCGCCTCGTCGGCGGTTGCGGTCTGGCTGCGGTCGGCCGTCTGCTCGACCTTCCGGTCGAGCTCCTCGCGCAGCTCGCGTTCTCTCTCCATCCGCGCCTCCTTGTCGAGCCGTCGGGCCCGGCTCGTTTCCTCAATCAGATGGTCGACCTCAGCGCTGTCGAGCGTAGCGAGTTTCTCGCGCTCGAGCCCATTGATCTCCGTCACCTTCTCATTGGCAAGAAGCGTGTCGCGTTCAACGCTGCCAAAGGTGCTGTCGGGGTCAATGCGCCCGCCATTGCGGCGCCCAACGAACACTGTCACACGGCCCTCGGCCTCCTCGGCGTAAATGCGCGATGTGTCTTTCCAGACAGCATCCGCACCGGCGGTCCCTGTGTTCGGCCCGTACCCCTCGCGGTGGGCACGTGCGTTGAACGCCGCATCACCGTAGAGCTGCTCGGCATGCAGCTCGCGGCCATAGGGCGTGTGTTCAACCACCTGAGTTGGCTGTCCCTCGGCGGTGCGCGCCTCGGCATACGCGCCAGCCTCACGCCAGGCGACGCTGGTGTGAAAGACAGCCCCGTCCCGTGGAGCACGCAGCTCAGCGCGGCGACGCTCGGCCTCGGCGTGGTAGTCCGCAACGCTCTCGTGGCGCGCCATCGCTCAGAACAGGTCCGACGCCAGACCGAGCTCATCGAGCTTCCGGCGAAGCATCCGGCCCAGTGCTGCGCGCTCCTCGGCGTCGATGGGCGCACCAGCAGCCGGACCTTCTTCCCATCGCTGGGCGCTTTCGAGATCGACGGCGATGGCAACGGGACCGTTTGGAATGTACTCACATTCGAAGCGCGCGACCGAGCCCGCAACAGCAAGCGCGATCTCGTGGCGATCGCCGCGCTGGAGCTCGACCTCCTTCGGGTCCCCCTCGAGCCACCTGAGACGCGCCCGACGATCAGCACTCATAGATCGGCGCCCGCAGAAGGGTCGCAAAGCGGAACTCGGTACATGCGGTTTGCGGTCCAGGGTCAAAACCGTTTCAACGTGTATGACGCTCGGCTTTCCGTTGCGCAAGTCCATCGTCTGCACCCTTTGCGCGACTTTCATTGCAGCGCACACCAGTCGCGTCGCCTGCGAGCCGCCCGAACGCTCACCAGTCGGCCTTCTGAGCGGATCTTTCCGAGGGACTCTGATCTGGACGCCCAGTAACCGCCGGCGTGGCCCTTCAGGAGCGGGCGCCATAGGCCAGGCGAGCTCCCAGCGGCCAACGTCCCCGACCGCCCTTCCGTGTGTGAGGTGTGCCGTGAGCGTCAGGCGATCGGTCAGAGACGCCTCAGGCCCTCAGATATCTCGTCCGCAATCGCTCGCGCGTCGATCCCCTCACGCTCTGCAGAGATCCGCAGGCCCATCAGGTCCGACTGGTAGCGTCGGGCGAGGGATTGGGGGTCGTGGACTGCGCTGATCTCGCGCCGCGTTTGAGCATCCCGAAACACCTTCGCAAACCGTCGCTCCATGGTCTCAAGATGTCGATTGGCGACTGCGGCAAGCCTGTGGTCGCGCCCATTGAGCTCTAGGACCGACTTTGCCAGCATACAAGCCTTCGCGGGGGCGTCGGCGTTGGTCACAACCTGGAACGGGAACGCGCAGAGCGCCCCGAGGGGACCAAACTCCTCAACCAAGGCCGTTATGCGCTGGCCGCCATCTTCGGCGTAGCGCTCCATGGTCTCTTCGAAGAGCGCATCCTTCGACCCGAACGCTGCATAAAAGCTGCCGGGCTTGAGCCGCAGCACCCGCTCCAGATCCTTCAAGGACGTGCCCGCCCAACCCTGCTTCCAAAAGAGGTCGCGGGCGCGGTTGATCAGGTCGTCGCGGTCGTACTCGGGCTTGCGGGGCATCGTGCCGTTCTTTCGCCTGTGAGAGCGCTCACCGGAATTTGAGTAGTCGCTCAAATATATTCTTGAGTGATCGCTCAATAAAGCCTAAATCTTGAGTCGCACCATGTTTCTCAAAGGATGACACCATGAGCACCTTCCCGTCGCACGACCTCGACACCGCCCCTGAAGGGTCCAAACCGCTTCTTGAGAAGTCGAAAGCGGCCTTTGGCCGTCTCCCAGGCCTCCACAAAGTCCTGGCCGAGAGCCCGCAGGCCTTCGAGGCCTACCAACTGCTCCACAAGCTCTTCACTGAGACCGAGTTCGACGCGGAGGAGCTGACCGTCGTTTGGCAAGCGATCAATGTCGAGCATGAGTGCCACTACTGTGTCCCCGCCCACACGGGCATCGCGAAGATGATGAAGGTGTCCGACGAGATCACCGAAGCGCTCCGCAACGAAACTCCGCTTCCCACGCCAAAACTCGAGGCTTTGCGCGCCTTTACGGTCCAGATGGTGCGCGAGCGCGGCAATGTGTCGGCGGATCAGATGCAAGCGTTCTTCGACGCTGGTTACGGTCACCGCGCTGTTCTCGACATCGTGCTTGGCCTCGCACAGAAGACGATGTCGAATTACATCAATCACATGGCGGAAACGCCGGTGGACGAGGTGTTCCACTCCCTCCTCTGGACACGCAGCGCAAAGCCGCTTGCGGCCTAGGCCGTGGCCCCATAGTTAGCACTTCCTCGAGGCCCGTGGTCTGGTTCCACCTCTCCAATCGATGGGGTCCCGATGCGGAGCCATGACCGGAGCGGCGAGGAACGGGCACTCTGCAAGCCGCGGCTGCCGAACAAGCCGCGGGGACACCCTCGGGTGGACGACCGTCGCGCGATAAACGGCGTCTCCCGATGGTTCCGAACCGGCGCACTCTGGCGCGATCTGCCGCGGCATGCGGGCCACGCACCACGCTCTACATCGCCTTGGCCGGAGGCTGCGGGCAGGTGTGCCGACGCTGTCTCAAGGGCCTAAGACGGCAATGTCGAGACGAGCGACATCTGCTGCGTGCGCGTCCAAGGTTTCGCGGCCCGGCACGATGGATGCCCGGAGACCCTCCTCGCCGCCATCGAGCTGGCCGCGACACAAATCCGGTTGGCGTTGCACGTGTCAACGCCACAGCGCCAGATCGACCGTCTCGTCAAAGGCTACGACCGCCCTAAAGCGGGTCGGGCAGGCAGAGGACTTCAAGCACGCCCGCCATGTGCCAAATGCCTTCCGCCGGCGCATCCGTCATCCTGGGCGCGGGCTCAGCGGAGGCGCGCCCGCTTCCGAACGGCGACGCTCCCACCTGCCACGAAGCATCCGCGCAAACCCATAGGGTGATCCCGGCAGCGGGTGCAGCGCCCTCCTCCAGCACAAGCGCTTCGACGATCTGAGATCTCCAATCCATGCGTTGATCGTGAGATCGGAGAGGAGCCGGACCGCAGATCCGGCTGTTCCCAATCCGCCGCCCGGAACGACGGCTGTCGCGGCACCAGACACGCGACCGCGCTCCCAACACCTGCCAGCGGAACCGCGCCCACCCGCGCGCCTCGCGCGCTTCGGCGCCTGGCACCCAGGACACCTCGGCCGAGGCTTGTCGCCCGCAGATCGGGCGTCAAACCTATGGATCTCCCACCGAACAGGAGAGCGTGCGCCGCGAGGCAGTGCGCCCGCATCTAGCTGTTCAGTCCCGGCATCTGGTGGATCGGATCGACGATGGATCGATCTGGCTCTGACGTCCAGATTTTGCAGATGTCGTCGTAAGGTGTGAGGCCGCTCAGCGTCTTGAGCCGACGGGCGAAGCTATGGGCATCGAGGAAGTCCGCGAGATGGCTGCGAAGCTCGTCGTGGCTGTCGGAGTGGGAGCGCTTGACGGTCGCGTCCTTGAGTGTCCGGTTCATCCGCTCGACTTGGCCGTTGGTCCAGGGATGGTTCGGCTCGGTCAGGCGGTGCTCGATCCCGTTCGC
>JBCCWM010000073.1:0-14236 GCA_039193505.1 Pseudomonadota bacterium
CTCGGTCGCAGCGACCGCCAGCGGGGTCACAGCGCTTTGACCGCCTCCAGGACGGCGTCGGCATGGCCGGGCACCTTCACTTTGCGCCAAGCTTGTTGGATCGTGCCGTCGCCGCCGATCAGAAAGGTCGAGCGTTCGATGCCCATGTACTTCTTGCCGTACATCGACTTCTCGACCCAGACGCCATAGCGTTCGCAGACGTCACCCTCTTCATCGGACAAGAGCGGCATGCCGAGGCCGTGCTTCTCGATGAACTTCTCGTGTTTCTTCACACTGTCCTTCGAGATGCCGACGACTTTGGCTCCGGCCGAGGCAAATTCATCGAGAAGGCCGGTGAAGGCGACGGCCTCTTTGGTGCAGCCGGAGGTGTCATCCTTCGGGTAGAAAAAGAGGACCACAGGGCCGCCCGCGTATTGCGCGAGCGAGACGGTGTCGCCCCCGTCGCGTGGCAAGGAAATCTCGGGTGCTTTTTGGCCAATCTCGGCTAGTGTGTCTGTCATGTCGTGTCCCTCACATCACGATCTGCTCCAAGCGCGAGATATGTCGCGATGACCCGCGAGAGCAAGGCGATCCTACGCGAGAAGCGGCGGGCGCGGTGAAGCAGCACTGGCGTCTTCAAAGGGCGGCTCCTCCGCCACCCGAGCCCGTGCGTCGCCGGCCTGCGTCGGGCCTCTGCGCTTTTGTTTTGCGCGAGCTCGGTGCGGTTGCGTCGATGGCGATGACGGCCGCGGTGGCACTTGGGGTGCTGCTCCATGTGATGATCGACGACGGCGAAGTGGTGCTGCCGCGATTGACCGGCGATCTCGGTCTCTTAATGGGTGATGGCTCGGCGCCTCGGATCAGCATCGGCGGCGTCGGGTTCAGCCTCGATCCGACGGCCGCGTCGGCCGGAGTGCGTTTCGACGATGTCCACCTGTCGCGGGGCGGTGTCGATGTCCACTTGCCGAGTGTCGTCGCGTCGGTCGATATCCGGGACGGTCTTGATGCGACCCTGCGCCCTCAGGACATCGATATTGACGGCGGCGCCGTGCGGCTCGCGCGAGACGTCTCGGGAGGGTTCTCCATAGGGGCAGCGGCGAGCGGTGGGATGACGCCGCTCTTCACTGGGGGCGGTGCAACGGGCGAGCGGGTCGATGTCTCGGCACTCATCGCCGACATCGGCGGGTGGCCGGGTGCCAAGGTGTTTGACGCGCTCGAGACGGTGGCGCTTAGCGGCATCGATATCACCTTTGCCGACGCGCGTCGCGATCGGCTCTGGCACGCACCGGCCGCGGCAGCGAAGGTGACACGCCGGGATGACAGCGTGCGCGCGCGTCTCGTGGCGTCCGTCGACGGCGGTGGCGAGACGCCGACACAGGTTTCTGCCGTGCTCGACGCCAACCTCGCGCGCGGGACGACATCGCTCCGCCTCCGGTTCGAGGACGCGCGGCCGGAGGATCTCGCCAGCCAGTTCCGAGCCCTCGATTGGCTGGCCCTCCTCCAGGCGCCGGTGGATGCCCATCTGGCTCTCGCTTTCGATCGGGCAGGGGAAGTGACCGCGATGGAGGGTGTGCTCGAACTCGGGGCCGGTCAGGTGATCGGCGAGGCAGGAACGCCGATCTCCTTCAGCCGCGCGAAGGCCTATTTTGGGTATGATCCCGATGACGATGTCCTGCGGATCGATTTCGTTGACGTGGCCACCGAGATCGGCGCGGTGAGGGCGAGCGGGCAGGTCTTGCTCAACAGAGGCGCGGATGGGGCAGTGGCGGACCTGGTCGCGCAAATGCGCCTCTACGGTTTGACGGCAGACGTCTCAGCCCTGCCGCGCCGGCTTGCGTTTGAGGGCGGTCGGGCCACGGCCCGGATCAGCGTCGATCCGCTTCGGGTCGAGATCGGCGAGGCGGAGTTGGTCGAGACCCGCGGAACATTGAAGGTCACCGGCAGCGCTTGGACAGAGGATGAGAGCTGGCGCGCTGCCCTCGATCTCAGAGCGGCGACCCTCCCTGCGGCCGCCGTGTTCGACTACTGGCCCACGGGCACCAGACCCGGTGTCCGACGATGGTTGGAGAGGCGCTTTCGGTCAGGCGAGTTGGCGGATGTCGGTGTGTTCCTTCGCCTCGGACCACAACCTCGGTTCGGCATGGATTTCGACTTCTCAGACGCGGGCCTGCGTTATGTCGACAGCCTGCCTGAGATTGATGGCGCCGCGGGGCACGCCAGGCTGATGGCCGGAAGGCTCGACATCGACCTCACAGCAGGGCGAACGCTCGGTGTGATCGATCTCGCGGGGTCGCGCCTTGAGATTGCGGAGTTGGGGGCGCAGCCTGCGACGGCTCTGATCGACATCGCCGCCAATGGGGAGATCGGGCACGTTCTGGACTTTCTCGATCATCGACCGATCGCGCTGTCGGATCGCGTGGATCTTCCAGACAACATCGCCACCGGACACGCGACCCTCACCGGGGAGGTCAGACTGCCGATCACTCCCGATCTGACGGTGGCCGACATCGACTACCGCTTCACGTCGGAGCTGACCTCGGTTGACACGATGGCTGTCGTTCCAGGGCGGCAGGTTACGGCGGAGGCCCTGAACCTCGAGGTGAGCCCGGATGACCTGTCGATCGCAGGACCGATCCGCCTGGACGGGGTGCCGCTCAACATGACGTTCGGGCGCCGGCTGCGTGACAATCCGACCGGAGAGGAGATGGTTCGTGGCAGTCTTGCGCTGACAAACGAAACGCTTGAGGGGCTGGGCATCGGCGTTCCGGCGGGTCTCCTCTCGGGCGAGGGTCACGCGCGCTTTCGGCTCGCCCGCGCCGCTGGCGTGCAGCCTGCCTACCGAATTGAGGCGGATCTGACTGGAGCTGGCCTGCGGGTTCCGCCCCTCGGCTGGTCCAAACCGCCGGGGCGGCGCGCTGACGTAACGCTCGAGGGCACGCTCGGCGGACATGTCGAGCGGTTGGTCTTTCAGGGGGGTGGGCTCCGCGCGGACGGACAGCTCGACCTTGGGCCATCGGGCCTCACGGCGGCCCGTTTCTCGCGCCTCGCCGTGGGCGATTGGCTCGACGCGCCCGTCTCCTACCAGCCTCGATCCGGTGGGCCCAGGATCGACATCGCAGGGGGGCGCGTCGATGCGAGACGGCTGCCGGGACCCGGCGGTGGCGGTCGACCGGTCGAGATCTCGCTCGCCGAGACACGCGTTCGCGTGACAGACGGCATCGAGCTCACGGGGGTTACGGGCGACATTTCCGCAGGCTCAGGCCTCAATGGACGGTTCCGAGGGCAGATCAATGGCGCGGCCCCGGTCACCGGGGTCCTTCGCGACGGGCCGACCGTCTACCTCGAGGCCCGCGACGGCGGCGGCGCCCTCAAGGCGGCTGGCCTCCATGAGAACCTGCGGGGTGGGACGCTGCGCGTCTCTCTCAAAAGCCTTGGCTCCGGTGTCTTTGACGGGCGTTTTTCGCTTCAGAACACATGGCTCGTGAATGCGCCGGTTCTGGCGGAAATCATGGCGGCGGCCAATCCGATCAGCCTTCTCGAACGGTTGAGCGGTCCCGGCATCAGGTTCGAAGACGCCCAAGGCTGGTTCACGCTCGCTCCGGGAGAGATCACGGTGGCACGCGCACGCGCCACCGGCCCGGCGCTCGGCCTGCGCCTGTCTGGGGCCTATCGGCCCGGAGCCGATGCGCTGGCGATCGACGGCGTGGTGTCCCCGTTCTACACACTCAACGGTTTGCCGTCGCGAATCCCACTTCTCGGGCAGGTGCTGGGCGGGCGGCCGGGGGAGGGGATGTTCGGCATCACGTTCCGGCTCTCCGGGCAGGCGAGCGCGCCTCAGATCGCCGTCAATCCGCTCTCGCTTTTGACACCAGGCGCTGCGCGGGACATTTTCGCGACCAGGCGAGATGGATCCTAATGCGGGCACAGGACCGGGATGATCGGCGCGCGGCTCTCGGATTACGACTTCGACCTGCCGGAGGAACTGATCGCCCTGCGTCCGGCGCGTCCGCGGCGGGCAGCGCGCATGCTCGTGGCCACGCATGACACGCTCTCGGACCGCAGGGTCTCCGATCTGGCGACCATCCTGCAGCCGAGCGATCTTCTGGTGTTCAACAACACCAAAGTCATTCCCGCGCAGCTCTCCGGGCGGCGTCGGCGGGACACGCCACATGGCAGCGGCGAGGCGCGGGTGCAGGTGCAGCTGCTCGCCCCGCTCGCGTCGGGGGCATGGCGCGCGTTGGCTCGTCCTGCCAAACGCCTCGCGCCGGGCGATCGGATCGAGTTTGCGCCCGAACTCGCCGCGGACGTCGTCGGAAAGGGACAGCGAGGAGAAGTGATGCTGGCATTTGAGAGCGGCGCGCCGCTCGACCATGCTCTCGAGGCACATGGCGCGATGCCGCTGCCACCCTATATCGCGCGCCGGCGGCCGCCAGATGCGCGCGACCGCGAGGATTACCAACCGATCTTTGCGCAGATCGCCGGCGCGGTGGCGGCACCGACGGCGTCGCTCCATTTCGACGAGGCGCTGCTCTCGGATCTGGCGCGTGCTGGGATCGAGCATGTCGAGGTGACGCTCCATGTCGGGGCGGGCACGTTTCTGCCGGTGACGACGGACGATCTGAGCGATCACAAAATGCATGCCGAGCGGGGCGACGTGACACCTGCCGCGGCCGAGGTGATCCGGAGCGCCAAAGCCGAGGGTCGCCGCGTGATCGCGGTCGGGACCACGGCACTTCGGCTTCTGGAAACCGCAGCAGCCGACGGAGCGATGGAGGCGTTCTCAGGCGAGACCGACCTCTTTATCACACCGGGCCACCGGTTTCGGGCTACGGACGGCCTCCTCACCAATTTCCATCTGCCGAAGTCGACACTTCTGATGCTGGTCGCGGCACTGATGGGCAACGCTCGCGTGCGTGAGATCTACGACCATGCCATCCGGGAGCGGTACCGCTTCTTCTCCTACGGCGACGCCTCGCTCCTTCTGCCGTGAGGGCTGAAAACGACGCTCGCCTGTCGCGCCGCTGCGATCGCGTTTGAACGAAACCTGCGAGATGCGCGGCAAGACAGGAGGGGCTCCATGATCCGCATCTTCTTCGACGCATGGCCCCTGCTCCTGGGCATGTTGCTGCTGATGATCGGGAACGGCCTGCAGGGCACGGTCCTCGGCCTGCGCGGTGCCCATGAAGGGTTTGACGCCCAGACCATGTCCTGGGTGATGTCGGCGTTCTTTCTCGGCTTTCTCGCAGGCTCAAGCATGACGCCGCGTCTCATTCAGAGGGTCGGACATGTTCGGGTCTTTGCGGCGCTCGGCTCGCTCATTTCGGCTGCCCTGATCCTTTATGCGGCCGTGCCGAACCCGATCGTCTGGGCGGCGATGCGGCTACTGGTCGGGTTTTGTTTCGCCGGTGTCTATGTCGTGGCTGAGAGCTGGCTGAACGCGCGCGCAACGAACGACACCCGCGGACAAACCCTCTCGCTCTATGTGATTGTCCAGATGACCGGGATCGTGAGCGCTCAGGCACTCGTCAATCTCGGCGATCCGGCGGCCTACACCCTCTTTGTCGTGATGTCGGTCCTCGTCTCGGTGTCCTTCGCGCCGATCCTCCTGACAGTGAGCCCGGTGCCGGTGTTCGAGACGGCCAAGCCGATGAGTGTCGGACGGCTCTTCCGCGTCTCGCCCTTTGCGATGGTGGGAACGCTGATCCTCGGCGGCATCTTCGCTGCCATCTTTGCCATGGCGCCCATTTATGCGACGGAGACCGGGCTCAGCGTCGCGGAAACCACACTCTTCATCGCAACGATCTATGTTGGCGGCGCCCTCTGTCAGTTTCCACTCGGATGGCTGTCAGATCGCATGGACCGCCGCCGGCTGATCATCGCAGCGACCGCCATCGGGGCGGTGATCACCGTGCTTGCGGTGCCCGCGGCGGGGCATTTCGGCGCACTCCTCATGATCGGGTTCGTCATAGGTGGCGTTGCGAACCCGCTCTACTCCCTCCTGATTGCGTATATGAACGACTATCTCGAGCAGGACGACATGGCCGCCGCCTCCGGTGGGCTGGTGTTTGTGAACGGTCTTGGTGCGGTCGGTGGGCCGATTGCAATCGGGTGGATCATGTCGCTGATGGGTCCGGTCGGGTACTTTGTCTGGATCGCCGCGCTTTTTGCCGCGATTGCCGCCTTCGGATCCTACCGTGCGACGCAACGCGCGACACCGTCGGACACGGGCGCCTACGCGCCTGTTCTCGCGCAAGCGACACCGGTTGCGGTCACTGTGGCCGCAAGCCTCGGCTATGAGGACGCGGAGACGGAGGGCAAGGATGCGGGCCGCGACGGCGCCGGCGCGCCCGGCTAGGCCCGCGTCCGATGCAACCCGGGCCTGCCCGTTTGGCAGTTCCCCAAGACCGCACGACGCGGTAAAAGCGCGTTATGTCGAGCCAAACGCCTCCCCCCCGCGACCTCAAGGACCGCAGCCAGCGGCATCCGGAGAAGGCGCATCGCCCTGACACGCCGATCCTGAAGAAACCGGACTGGATCCGTGTCAAAGCGCCGACCTCCAAAGGGTACCGCGAGACGGCGAAGATCATGCGCGACAACAACCTCGTGACCGTCTGCGAGGAAGCCGGTTGCCCCAATGTGGGGGAGTGCTGGGCCCAGGGCCACGCCACCATGATGATCATGGGGGAGATCTGCACCCGGGGCTGCACCTTCTGCAACGTCGCGACCGGTCGACCCGAAGCGCTCGACGTGTTTGAACCCGCGCGCGTCGCGGCCGCCGTCGCGAAGCTCAGCCTCTCCCATGTTGTGATCACATCGGTGGACCGCGACGACCTCGCCGATGGCGGGGCGGATCACATTGCCCAGACCATCCGTGCCGTCCGCCGAAAATGTCCCGAGACCACAATCGAGGTCCTGACCCCGGACTTCATCCGGTGTCCGGACAGCGCGCTCGAAGCTGTCGTTGACGCGCGCCCTGATGTCTTCAACCACAATCTCGAGACGGTGCCCGGGCTCTACCCGGAGGTTCGCCCCGGCGCTCGCTACTTCCACTCCCTCCGCATTCTTCAGCGAGTGAAGGAGCTTGACCCGCTCACCTTCACCAAATCCGGGATCATGGTTGGCCTCGGCGAGAACCGCCAAGCGGTTCTTCAGGTGATGGATGACATGCGGGCGGCCGATGTCGATTTTCTGACCATCGGTCAGTACCTGCAACCCTCTCCCAAGCACCACGCGGTCGACCGCTACATCACGCCGGACGAATTCGCGAGCTACGAGCGCTCGGCCTACGGCAAGGGGTTCCTGATGGTCTCGGCGACGCCGCTGACACGGTCGAGCTACCATGCCGGCGACGATTTCGCGCGCCTTCGGGCCGCGCGCCAGCAAGCCGGAACGCGCGGGCCTGGACCACACAGGACGCCGTGACGGCCTCGCTGACGAAGCTCGCTGGCAGGACGTTCATCCTCGGCGTCGGCGCTCAGAAGTCGGGGACCACCTGGCTCTACAACATGCTCCGACGCCACCCGGCGGTGACGATGTCGCCGATCAAAGAGCTGCACTACTTCGACGCGATGTACGGCCCGGACACCGCGACCAATCATGACCGTCGGTTCTTTGCGCGGGCGCGAAAGATCATGGCGCGGGTGGAGGCAAAGGAGGGGCTTGCGCGCCGTCGCGCGGCCGGGCAGCTGGAGGACGTTCTCGACCGGATCCGCATGACCGTGAACGAGGCAGCCTACATCGAGTATTTCGACCGGATCTTGAAGGCCGGGTGCACCCATTGCGGAGAAATCACGCCTGCATACAGCGCCCTGCCGGAGGAGGGATTTCTCGCGTTTCGCCGCCTGACCGAGCGAGCGGACATGCAGCCACGGGTCGTCTTTCTGATGCGCGACCCGGTGGATCGCCATCTCTCGGCCATCCGGCACCGCTTGAGGAGCGATCCCTCCCTGAACCTCGATGCCCTCTACGCCAAGGGCCTCGGGACGGCGAGCGTCAAGGGACGCGCCGGGTATCTGGAGACCATTCGAACCCTCAACGCGGTCTTCGCCCCGGGATCCGTTTGCTACGGCTTTTATGAGACGCTCTTCACGCCCCCGGGCGTTGCGCAGATCTTTGCGTTCCTTGGTCTCGAGCCGAGCGAGGTCGATTTCGGCACGCGTGTGAATGCGTCCCCTCAGACGATGATGCCATCGCGTGAGAACGTCGCAGCCGCCCTGGAGCGGTTTGCGCCGGTCTACGAGGGGTGCCGCGAGCTCTTTGGCGATGCGCTTCCCGTAGCGTGGTCGCGTCCCCTGGAGGAGCGCGTCGCGCAGTAGCCGTCACTCTGTGAAACGGACCTTGCCGATGAACGGCAGGTTTCGGTTCCGTTGCGCGTAGTCGATGCCGTAGCCGACGACAAATTCGTCCGGGATCTCGAAGCCGGTCCAAGTGGCCTGGATGTCCACTTCGCGCCGCGCCGGCTTGTCGAGGAGGGCGCAGACCTCCAGCCGAGCCGGGCTGCGCGCGCGCAACAGGTGGAGGACATGGGCAAGCGTGTGGCCCGTGTCGACGATGTCCTCGACAACCAGGACGTCGCGTCCCTCGATCTGGCCGCGGAGGTCTTTGAGGATGCGGACCTCACGGCTCGACACTGTGCCGGTCCCGTAGGAGGAGGCTTCGATGAAATCGACCTCCACCGGCAGATTGAGCTCTCGCACCAGATCGGCGATGAAAATGAAGGAGCCTCGGAGGAGACCGATCACCACCAGCTTGTCGGTGCCCTCGAAATGGGCCGCGATGTCGCGGGCCAAGCCCTCGATCCGGGCAGCGATCGATTTGGCAGAGATTAAGCTCTCGACGACGTAAGCCTTTTGTTCCACACACCTGATCCTTATGTGCGACCCAGCACCAAAAACGCGCCCTCCCGAGAGACCACAGCAGTTTCGCGATGCCGACCCATAGTGAAAAGCGCTTTCTGCCCTATGCCCCCGATGAAATGTTCGATTTGGTGGCGGACATCGAAAGCTACCCTGAGTTCTTGCCCTGGTGCGCCGCCTCGCGTGTGCGCGACCGCCGCGCGCGCGGTGAGACGGAGATTGTCGACGCCGACCTTGTGATCTCGTTCAAGGTCTTCCGGGAAAAATTCGGGAGCCGCGTGAAGCTCGACCCCGGAGCGCGGCTGATCGTGGTGGAGTATCTCGATGGCCCGTTCCGGTATCTCAACAACAATTGGTCCTTCCGCTCGGTCAATGGGGGCACCGAAGTCGAGTTCTTCGTGGATTTCGAGTTTCGGTCCCGCGCCCTCCAGGCGGTGATTGGCGTCGTCTTCTACGAGGCAATGCGACGTGTGGTGCGGGCTTTCGAGGCTCGGGCGGCCGCTCTTTACGGCGCAAGCTAGGGGGTGTGACCCGTCCTGCTCCAAGAGCGGGTCACGCTTTGACAAGCAGCGCAAGGGCGTGCGCGACGGCAACCCGTCGGATTTCGGATCGGCCGAGTGAGCCAAAGCGGACGGTTTCGGCGGTGACACGGTCAGGCGTTGCAAGGCCAAATGCGACAGTGCCAACGGGTTTCTCCGCACTGCCGCCGCCCGGACCGGCGATGCCCGTAACAGAGACGGCCACGTCGGCAGTGGAGCGATCGAGGGCGCCCGCCGCCATCTCGGCAGCAACCGGCTCGGACACAGCCCCGAAGCGCGCGAGCGTTTCCGCATTGACGCCAAGGAGCTCTTGCTTGGCTGCGTTCGAATACGTAACGAAGCCGCGGTCAACCACATCAGACGAGCCAGGCACGTCCGTCAGAGCGGCCATAACGAGCCCGCCGGTGCAGCTTTCGGCCGCAGTGAGCGTCCAGCCGCGGGCACGGAACAGCGACAGAACATCCGCGCCGGTCATAGAAGCAGCCCGTGCGGGACTGCGGCGACGCAGAGGGCCGCAAGACCGCCGGCAATGAGATCGTCGAGCATCACAGCACCGGGCGTGCCCTTCCGATCCGCCCAGCCGACCGGTCCGGGCTTCAGAATGTCGAAGACGCGGAAGAGCACAAAGGCGCCAACCCATCCCGGCCAAGGAAAGAGCGTGGGTGCGGCGCCTGCAGCCCAAAGCCCCGCAGACAGAGGCCAAAGCGCCACCCACTGCCCCGCGACCTCGTCGATTACAATCCAACTCGGGTCAGCCGGGCCGTCGGCGGTCAGAACACGTGTTGCGTGCCACCCGAGAAGGGCGACACCGCCGGTCGCGATCAGAAGGAGGGGAAACCCGCCAAGAATGTGAAGGCCGTAGGCAAGCGGGATCGCTGCGGCGGAGGCGAGCGTGCCCGGTGCCACAGGCGCGTGCCCGATCGGGCCGAGGCTTGCAATCTGGCGGATCACGGGCCGATCAGCGTGGCGGTCGCTTGGGCGGCAATCCCCTCGTGCCGGCCGGTAAAGCCCAGTCCCTCGGACGTCGTGGCTTTCACGCTGATCCGGCTCGGCGCCACGCCGAGGACGCGGGCGAGCGTGTCGCGCATTGCCGATGCGTGCGGGCCGATCTTCGGACGCTCGCAAATGATGGTGCAATCGACATGCGCGATGCGATAGCCGCGCACCGCTGCCCGTTCGGCCGCCTTTTCGAGAAAGATCACGCTGTCGGCGCCGTGCCAGGCGGCCTCCGTTGGCGGGAACCACTGGCCGATATCGCCCTCCGCGAGCGCGCCGAAGATCGCATCGGTGACTGCATGCATGGCCACATCCGCGTCGGAGTGGCCCGACAGGGTCGCGTCATGGGGGATCCTCACGCCGTTCAACACGACGGAGTCGCCCGGGGCAAAGGCGTGCACATCGTAGCCGATCCCGGTTCTCACATCCATTGCGCCCTCCAGATAGCGCTCGGCCCGGTCGAAGTCTTCGGGCAGGGTGATTTTGAACGCATTGCCGTCCCCGAGAACAAGCGCGACCTTCAGACCCGCCTCACGCGCGAGCGTGACGTCGTCCGGCGCGCCGGCACGCCCCTCGCGGTGAAGCTTCAGGATTGTCTCGAACTCAAAGCCCTGCGGCGTCTGCGCGCGCCAGAGATCCTCTCGCGGCACGGCGCTGCCGACCGACCCGTCCTCCGACCGCCAGAGCGCATCGACGATCGGGAGGGCAGGCAGAACGGCCGGTGCTGTCGCCAAGGCGTCGAGAACCCTGTCGATGGTGGCCCGCGACAGGAACGGACGCGCGGCGTCATGGATGAGAACCCGCGTCGGCGGATCCTGCGCCAACGCCTCGAGGCCCGCGCGAACGGAGGCCTGACGCTCCATCCCGCCCGGGATCGGTCGGCCGAGACGGCGATCGTCAATACCGATGCAGGCCTCGTTGTAGGCCCCGTCGTCCTCGGGGTGGATCACGACGCGCACTGTGTCGATGCCGGGATGGGCGAGGGCAGCCTCTACCGTGTGGTGCAACACGGGGCGACCGCCGATCGCGCGGTACTGCTTGGGCACGCCGCCGCCCGCCCGCCGCCCACGCCCGGCAGCCACGATCAAGACGGCAACGCGCATCGCTCTCCCCGGTCGTTCGGGATCTTCTATGGCAAAGATGAAACGCCTTGCAAAGACGATTGCCGGCACTGATCGGATCGGGTAGTCACCCCAGATGTGCTGCGGGAATAAGCAATCTTGGGTGGAGTGATGGCGCGTGTGCAACCACCGCCCGTTTTTCTGGCACCGATGGCGGGAATAACCGACCCGCCGTTCCGCCGCGTGGTCTCTGGGTTTGGCGCGGACGGCGTCACGTCCGAGATGGTGGCGAGCGGCGAGGTAATCACGGGCGGCGCGCTCGCCCGGCTTCGTGCAACGCTCGGTCTCGGCGAGAATGGCGTCGCAGTGCAGATTGCGGGCTGTGAAGCGGGGCCGATGGCTGAGGCCGCGCGGATGTGCGAGGGGCTCGGAGCGGCGGTGATAGACATCAACATGGGCTGCCCCGCCAAGCGGGTGACGAACGGGCTCTCTGGCTCGGCCCTCCTGCGGGATCCCGATCACGCGCTCCGGCTGATTGAGGCTGTCGTGGGCGCCGTCGATGTTCCCGTGACGCTGAAGACACGGCTCGGCTGGGACGCAGACACCCTCAACGCAGCGCCGCTTTGCCAGCGGGCCGAGGCTGCGGGCGTCTCGCGCATCGTCATTCACGGGCGGACACGGTGCCAGCTCTACAAGGGGCGCGCGGACTGGGCGGCGATCCGAGACGTTGTGGACGCCGTGCGCATTCCTGTGATTGCAAATGGTGATATCTTGGGCAGTCAGTCCGCACTGGCGGCGCTCAAGAGGTCAGGTGCGGCGGGCGTGATGATCGGCCGCGGTGCGCAAGGCAGGCCCTGGCTTGTGTCGCATGTGCGTGCCGCGCTCGGCGGAGTGCGTGCTCGGCCGGCGCCTCAAGGGGCGGAGCGGGTTGCGTTGATTGCAGGGCACTACGAAGACATGCTCTCCTGGTATGGGCGAGATCTCGGCGTTCGGTGCGCGCGCAAGCATCTCGCCTGGTATCTCGACGCCTGGCCTGAGGCGGGGCTCGAGCGCCGCGCGCTTCTGACGGAGGGCTCGCCCGACCGGGTCCTGGCCCTTTTGACGGATCTCCCGCATCGGGTGGAGCTCACTGCGGCATGATTGATCTCACGCTTGAGCAGGTTTGGACAGCCATTCCCTATCCGGCCTTCGTTGTGGGGTCGGACAGTCGGATCGCCGCCTGCAACACCGAGGCCGAGGTGTTCTCGGCGGCGTCGCGGCGCCAAATCGTCGACCGCCCTCTAGCGCGCTTCGTCGGGCCGGAAAGCCCGATCCTCGACGCCGTGGCGCAAGCGCGGGAAGGCGCGGCATCGGTTGTTCTCTACGGCGTCGAAGTCGGATGGGCGGAACGGGCAACGCATGTCTTCACGGTCCGTGCCTCCCTGATCCAGGAGAGCGGCGGCGCGGTGCTCCTTCTGCTTCACCCGCGTGGGATTGCGGATCAGATGGACCGATCGCTCAGCAACCGGTCTGCCGCACGCTCGGTCACGGGCATGGCGGCAATGCTGGCGCATGAGATCAAGAACCCGCTCGCTGGGATCTCGGGCGCGGCGCAGCTTTTGTCGATGTCGGTCGACGACAAGGATGTGGAGCTCACCGACTTGATCCAGCAGGAGGCCGCCCGGATCACGGGCCTCGTCGACCGGGTGGAGCAGTTCGGCGAGCTCCGCCCCCTTAATCGGACTGACGTCAACATTCATGATGTGCTCGACCGGGCGCAGAGGGCGGCGGCGGCGGGGTATGCTCGTCATGTCCGGTTTCGACAGCAATACGACCCCTCTCTGCCACCGACGCTCGGCGATGCAGACCAGCTGATGCAGGACTTTCAGAACCTCCTTAAAAATGCTGCCGAGGCAGTGCCCGAAGTGGGCGGCATGATCACGCTGCGCACGGGGTACCAGCCCGGCGTCAAACTCGCGCTGCCCGGCGGGCGGACGGAAAAACTGCCGCTCATCGTCAGCGTGATCGACAACGGGCGCGGCGTGCCGGAGAACCTGATCCGGGACATCTTCGACCCCTTCGTCAGCTCGAAGGCGAACGGCTCTGGCCTTGGCCTCAGTCTGGTGTCGAAAGTTTTGACCGACCATGGTGGCGTCATTGAGTGCGAGAGCGTGCCGGGGCGCACCGAGTTCCGAGTGCGGCTGCCGATCCAGACCGCCCGCGCCGAGAAGGAGACCCCCTGATGGAAGGGACCGTGATCGTCGCAGATGACGACCGCACGATCCGCACTGTGCTGAGCCAGGCGCTGACCCGCGCCGGCGCCCGTGTCCGCTCAACCGGGACCGTGTCGACGATGTGGCGCTGGATCGAGGAAGGCGAGGGGGACTGCGTCGTCACCGATGTGATGATGCCCGACGGCGATGCGCTGGATCTTTTGCCCGCGATCCGGCGGAAGCGCCCGGATCTGCCAGTGATCGTGATGAGCGCGCAGAACACCGTGATGACCGCAATCCGCGCAACGGAAGTGGGCGCTTATGAGTATGTCCCAAAGCCCTTCGACCTCCGCGAAGTGCTGTCCCAGGTGAACAAAGCGCTCCAGCGACGCCGGCGTCTCTATCAACCCGAGGAGGCCCCGCCTCCGCCGGTGGAGGAGACGCAGAAGCTACCGCTCATCGGTCGCAGTCCTGCGATGCAGGAGGTCTACCGGATCATGGCGCGGCTGATGATCACGGATCTCGGCGTGATGATCTCGGGCGAAAGCGGCACCGGAAAGGAGCTCGTTGCGCGCGCGCTTCACAATTTCGGACAGCGCAAAGCCGGCGGTTTC
>JBCCWM010000074.1:0-14112 GCA_039193505.1 Pseudomonadota bacterium
ATAGCCGCTTGCGTGGCCGAGGGCGTTCATATCCCCGAACGTATCGCGGCCGAGGCAGGTATGAGCCTCCGCAAGGCTCAGCGCACCGCCGCGAGCCATTGTCGCTCGCTCGGTGCCCTCATTCGCGACGAGCGGTTCGAGCGGATCCAGAACCTTGCATCCGATCCCAGTTTGACGGCGGACGATCTGGCGGAGCTGACCGGCTACTCAGACGAGCGATCTTTCCGGCGTGCCTTCAAAGCCTGGGCGGGTCAGACCTTGTCAACCTACCGAAACAGCGCGGTAGGCTGAGCCGCGAGGGGTTGGGAGTGTGTTTCTAGGTGTTTGATCCCAGGTTTTGGTGGTGCGATCCATTCGCTGGAATGGAAGGACGCCTTATGTGACAGATACGCCACGGCTGCGCCAAGACCACGCACGCCTTCGGAGCCGTTTCACCAGCACAATCCTTTGGGGCTAAATTTTTTTCCAGTATCGCGTCGCGCGGTGCGCAGACACCGCTCTGGGTCTTTGCGGTTTCGAGGAGAACAGATGGGTGCGCGACTGAGGGGCCTTCGGATCGCCCCAAAGCGGGACGTCGCGTCGCGGCATCCCGGACATTGATCTTTCGCTTTTTGACATGAGGTTTGGCGACCCCTTGGAGGAACGCACGAACACGGTTCACACCTGCGGGTACATCGACGGCTCGGCTGCCGTTGCGCGGAGGCGCTGCTCCGCCCAGGGACCGCGACGACAAACGAGATCGAGGCCTCTCCGCGATCTGTATTGTTTGGCGAGATCACTAGCTACACCGTCACGCTTGAAGATTTGCAGCACGATGGCGCTTTTGAGGGGTATGGGCGCGGGTCTCCTCAAAACGCTCGTTCAGTGCGGGTATCCGATATCCTCGCTCTCGCCGCGAGGTCCGACGACGGAGCGCAACGACCCTGACTTGCGAGTTAGCGCCAGGCTTCGATGTCGGACGGTTTTGTTGATCAGTCGGCCGTGTCTTGCGGGTCTGACCACGGCAGGTGGCGAGCTCCACACATTCGGCGATGGGCGGGCAATCCCATCGGTGACGTGGCTCTCGGTGACGGGCGCGGGCGGATGCCTCGGTCGAGGACACCCGGCTCGTCTTCTGCAATCTTGCAGGCGCCGATGGGGGGTGATGCAGTGACCGGCTGAAACTGCGGTGTCAGCGCAGCAGGGTCACACCGCTGAAGCGAGAGACGGTCCGGCTGAACCAGCGTGGAGGTCGACCCGATCGTAACAGAGGCGAGGGCCGTGCATCGAGGGGTACGGTCCGGGAGGAGACAGCGCGTGGCGCTCGGACCTGCCGCCGGATCGAGACCTTCGGGTTCATGGCCGCCGACGCGGGTGCCCGCCGAGAGGGCGCATCGGCGAGGTAGACCGTGGCGCCGGCTTGTGCGACCATGCGCCTTCTGTGTCTCATCGAGGTTGTTGTCGGGTCACAGCGAGGCTGACCATGGACGACGTCTGCTACGATTTGACGCATTTCAGTGCCAGCTGAGTGATTCGGCCCTGCCTGCAATTTTGCCGGAAACGTGGAGTGCTCAGTCCCGGAGCCGGCAAAAGCTCTGTTCATCGCGATGGCGCCGGCCAGTTCGACCAAAAAACTCTGACCTGTGGCGCGGCATCGAATGTCCAAGAATACTTGAGTGCAAGCCTCGGTCTCAGTCTGGTCGAAAGTTGACCTGTCCAAAACTCGCTTGAGATGTCAATAAAAACTGACATCCTTCAAGAACCGATCGCTTGACCATCTGCGAACGGGAAGTGACCTGGCCTGACTAAGGCTTGGACAGGTTTCTTTCGTGCACCGCTTTGGGCCGCCAATGGAGGACAACACTATGGCCGAAGAACAGACAACTGACGACCCAGACAAAGTCTGGCCGACTGGCCTCAATCTGCGCGAAGCGGAAGAGGTTCACGCCTACCTCATCGACGGCACGCGGGTCTTCGGTGCGATTGCTTTGATTGCGCATCTGCTGGTGGCGGCCTCAACGCCCTGGCTCGGCTGACGGAGGCGGACCATGAACAACGCAAAGTTGTGGCTTGTCGTGCCGCCCGCAGTCGGCGTCCCGATCTTCCTTGGCGCCGTCGCGGTGGGCTCGTTCTCGGTTCATGTTGCGGTTCTCAGCAACACGTCCTGGGTATCGGACTTTCTGTCGGGGCAGCCACTGGGCACGGGCGACCAGCAGCAGGCATCGGCGGCTATGGGTCCTGACAGCCTGGAGGCGGCGCGTGCGTCCTTCGTGGTGCCAGGCGAGGATGGAGCGGCGCAACGCGTGCTCGTGATCCTGCCCGACGGCACGACGACGACGGCCCTGATTGAGGGTCCAATCACCACCGACCCACCTCCACGACCGGTGGAGTTCTGAGCCCCGCCAACTCTTGAGCCTGCGGCTCCGCTCGCGGGCTCGATGTCCCAATCCGCGTCAGGTGGACCATGTTCGACTACCGCGATCAAGTTCTCAGACGGTTGGCGTCGCTCAGCCCCCGGTACCTGCCCTTTGCGGATGTTGCGACGGCGGAGGTGCCGCTCTCCCGCTTGCTCCGCTTCTCGCTCTTCCAATTCAGCGTTGGGATGGCGCTGGTGCTGCTCGTTGGCACGCTCAACCGCGTGATGATCGTCGAGCTGCAGGTGCCCGCGTCGCTCGTCGCCGGGATGGTGGCGCTGCCGCTGATCTTTGCGCCGCTCCGCTCCTGGATCGGCCACAAGTCGGATGTTCACGTCTCCGCCTTCGGCTGGCGGCGCTTGCCCTACATTTGGAAGGGGACGCTTTATCAGTTCGGGGGCTTCGCGATCATGCCCTTCGCGCTTCTCGTGCTCTCGGGCTACGGCGAGGCGGTCGACGCGCCGCGCTGGATCGGCCTGACCTCTGCCGCGGTTGCGTTTCTCCTGGTGGGGGCGGGCGTGCATATGGTGCAGACGGTGGGTCTTGCGCTGGCGACCGATCTCGTGCGCGAGGAGGATCAACCGAAGGTCGTAGGGCTTATGTACGTGATGCTCCTCTTCGGTATGGTGTTGAGCGCGCTTGCCTTCGGTGCACTGCTCGAAGCCTACACGCCCGGACGGCTGATCCGAGTGATCCAGGGTGCCGCTGTTATGACCGTGGCGCTGAACCTTGTGGCGATGTGGAAGCAGGAGGCGCGCAATCGCGCCCGGGCCTCCGCCGTGTTGGGCAAGCCGCAGCGGCGCTTTGCGGAGGCGTGGGGGCCGCACATCCGCAGGCCGGGTCGCCTGGCGCTCCTGTCTGTCGTCGCGCTCGGGACTTTTGGGTTCGGGGCGGCGGATGTGCTGTTGGAGCCCTATGGCGGCCAGGCGCTCGGCCTGACCGTTGCGGAGACGACGCGGCTCACGGCACTCCTCGCGGGGGGGACGCTGATTGGGTTCGCACTGGCGTCGCGTTGGCTCGGCCGCGGCGCCTCGGCGCATCGGTTCGGGCTCGTCGGTGCGCTGATCGGTGTCCCGGGATTTGCGGCGATCATTCTGGCATCCTTCGGCGGCGGGGTTGCGATGTTTGTCGCGGGCACAGTGCTGACAGGCCTTGGCGCGGGGCTTTTCAGCCACGCGACCCTGACGGCTGCGATGCGGTCCGCGCCCAGGGACCAGATTGGCCTGACGCTCGGCACATGGGGGGCTGTCCAGGCGACATCCGCCGGGCTCGGTGTCGTGCTGGCAGGTGTCGTGCGCGATTTGCTCTCGGGCGCGCAGGTGGCATCGAGCACGCCCTACAGCGTCGTTTTTCTGGTTGAGATCGCGTTTCTTCTGCTGGCGAGCGCTGGTCTCATCCGGCTTTTGACCGGAGGACAGCCCGCCGATTCGGGGCCCAACGCCAAGGTCCTGCAACCCAAGCCGGTGGAGGCATCATGACCCAGGTTATCACGCGGTATTTCGAGAGCGTTTCGCGCGCGCGCGTTGCTGAGAGAGAGCTTCGACTGCGTGGTCTCTCCCGACGGATCATCCGCGTCTACACAAGCGCCGATGGCCTTGCGGAGGTGCTGAAGGCTGCGCAGGTGGCACCGGCGACTGCGATGGCCTATGAGCAACGGATGAGCGGCCCCGGCGGCGCTGTTTTGCGGGTCGATGCCAGCTACAAGCCCCTCGGCGTGGCGACCATCACACGCGAAGTGTTGGCGGGGATGAGGTCGGCCGATCTCGGCGGATTGCCGGAAGAGGCCTATGTGGTCGACGCGCCGCCACGGTCGAGCCGGAGCATCCGGGCCGACCACCCGTTGATCCTCTCGCGCGAGCCGGATCCTGATCGGACCAGTTTTCACATGGCCGATTGGCCACTCCCTTTGATCAGTCGGGCCAAACCCTTCCGCGGATCGGTGATCAAACCGCACGGGCGTGCAGCCAACTGGCCCATTCCGCTCGTCGTGCGGCACAGACCGCGAGACGAGTTCGCGTTTCCGCGTCACGCGCGGATGGCCAACCTGATCTTTCCGCTGACCATCCGTCGGGTCCCCTCCGACAACTTCGTCTTTCCGCGCCATGCGCGGATGGCCAACTGGCCCATTCCGCTGACAAACCGCGCCACGCCCTTCCGACGGAGCATTTTTGCGCCGCATGCGCGGATGGCCAACTGGCCGTTTCCGCATCTGATCAACGGCAGAACCGGGACCAACGCGCTGATGCCCGGTGCGCCGCGGATGGCGAACCGGCCCTATCGTCTCCTGAGCGATCGGAAGCCGTTGGACAGGTTCGCGTTTCCGCGGCACGCTCGGATGGCGGATCTGATCCTGCCGCTTGTGAACAGGCGAAAGCCGATCACCGCATCGCTCATCCCGAAGCATGGCCGGATGGCCAATCTGATCCTGCCCCTTGTGGTCCGATGGGCTCCGACGCGGCGGGGCCTTCTCGGCCTGCCGACGCTCTCCCGTCGCTGATCACTCCGCCGGGAGGGGCGTGCGCGTGTCGGCCTTCGCGACGTTCCGGTTGATCACCGCATCGAGGGAGATCGCACCGGCCCCTTTGATGACAAGGACCAAGAGAACAAAGACCCAAAGCGTCCGCTGATCCATGATTGCGGAGGACGGCGTGCGATCGAAGAGGATGCCGATCGTCTCGGCATCAACGCCGTGGAAGGCGATGTCGACATAACTCTGAACAACCACAAAGACGATCATGCCAAGCGCGGCCAGCCGCGTGAAGAGACCTGCGACGATCAGAACCGGCAGGACAAACTCCGCATATGTGCCGAGGGTCACGATGGCGCCCCAGGGAAATGTCGGAACGGCTGACGTGTCGTAGCCTGCGGCCTCCACGATTGGCGGCACGATCTGGAAATAGGCGGAATCCTGGACCTGGAAGACCCCTCCGATCCCGTCTCCCACTTTGGTGAGCGCGGCGTTCCAATAGTAGCCGAAGAGGACCGAGGCGAAGACGAGGCGCGCCGCAAGGCCGGTCAGCCAGCCGTCGAGCGCGCGCTCCACGGCGCGCCCGGCCGCGAAACCTGCGGCGATGAGTGAGGTGGACATCAGGGGGCGCTCCTATGGTCGGCGACGGGTTCGGGGAGGAGGGACACGGCAATTCGCAGCTCAAAAAGACTGGTGAGACAGTCGGCGACGCTCGCCTGGTCGTCGCCGAGGGAGGCGGCCGCTTCGGAGACTGTGCCGCCACTGGACAGTGTGTTGAGAAAGGTCCTCAACGTGGGCGTGATCGCCCGGACATCGACTGCCGCGTCGGGCCGTGCGATCAAGACGCTCTCTGGGCGGGAGAGGTCGAGCTCTGTCGCGGGGCTCCGGCCCGTTGCTTCGGCCCAGAGCGAGGCGATGGGGTAGCGGGACGACATGAGCTGGAGAGAGGGGTGGAGCGTCACGCGCGCCAAAGCCAGCTCATCGGGCGGGATCTCCACCAGATGTGCGAGGTCGAGGGGCGGAGCGTCGGCTGCGTTGTAGGCTCGCGTCCAGGCCCATTCGAGACGTGCGACATCGCTGAGATACGGCACGCTCGCCGCCGGCGGAAATGCTGCGATCCAGCCCGGGAAGGCACCCCCATAGTCGATCATGATCGGCGAGCGGGGCGGGTTCTCGAGGACGAAGGCGCGCGCGGCGGCGCGAAAAAACGCCTCGCCGACAAGGGCGAGGACGGCGGGATACGTGGCGGCGACGGCATCGATCAGGCCGACGACCACGTTGTTGCGGTAGACGTTAAAGCGGTGCGCGTCCGCAACGGCGGCCGGGGCCGGCGTCCCCGGTGCGAGCAGGGCGCCGGCGAGCGCAGCCTCGCCGTCGCGGGTCATTCTGCGGCGGCCGTCACGGCGGCGACGGCGCCGAGCGCGCGGTCGGCGATGGCGGCTTCCTCGAGGAGCACGTCGAATTCCGGCACGTCGTTGTCCCACTCGACAAGTGTCGGCAGCGGGCCGGTCTTTGCGATCACCAATTTGAAGAGCGACCAGACCGCAGCGTCGACCTGGCGGTCATGGCTGTCGATGAGAAGGCGCCCGCCGCCGGCCTCGGTCTCGGTCGCGTGTCCCGCCAGGTGGATCTCGCCCACGAGGTGGAGCGGGAAGCTGTCGAGATAGATCGCGGGCTTGAACCCTTGGTTGTTGGCCGAGATGTAGACGTTATTGATGTCGAGGAGGAGGCCGCAGCCGGTCCGCTCGGCAATGGCCGTCAGGAACCCGATCTCGTCCAAGGTGGAGCCCGCAAGCTCAGTGTAGCTCGACGGGTTCTCGAGGAGCATCCGAACGCCGACGACCTCCTGCGTCTCGTCGATATGGTCGGCGACCTTCGCGAGGGTTTCGGCGTTGTAGGGCAGGGGCAGGAGGTCGTTGAAATAGATGTCGTCATGGCTCGACCAAGCCAGGTGCTCGGAAAAGCTCGCCGGACTGTAGCGCGCGATCAGACCCTTAAGGCGCTGAAGGTGATCCCGGTCGAGCGGACCCTCGCCGCCGATCGAGAGGCCAACACCGTGGAGCGAGAGGGGCCGGAGCGCGCGGAGCGCTTCGAGCATCCGATGGGGCGGCCCGCCGGCGCCCATGTAGTTCTCGGCATGGACCTCGTACCACGCGACGGCGCCGTCGGCGGCCTCGATCTCGGGGAAGTGGCTGTGCTTGAATGGCAGGCCGGCCGCGGTTGGTAGGGTCATGGTGCGCATCTCCGGGCAGACGGGGGACCGGCGAAACCGGTCCCCGCGATGGGCTTAAGTGGTCGGCAGATCGCGATCGAGCGCCTCCAGCGATCCTGTGCGATCGCCCGGAAGCTCGAACTCTGCAACGGTTTCTTCAACGCCGTATTTCAGGCAGTCGCCGGCGGGGACGAGGGTCCAGGCATTGCCTTGAAAGTCCACCTTCGACGTGCCGGCGCAGGTCGTGCCCGGGCCCGCAGCACAGTCGTTTTTCCCGGCAAGGGAGATGCCGTAGCACTTCTCTTTGGCCTGCGCCTGAGCGGGTGCGGTGTTGACAGTGGTCACGGTTGCGACGGCCGCGGCAACGGCAGCGGCGGTGAGGAGGGTGTTCTTCCCGGACATATGTGATCTCCTGTTGATCGTGGTCACGCAGCCATGCGAACGGAGCCGGCAGCCCTGCATCGCACTGACACCCTTCTATTCGCTCAGGATCGGTAAACGTTACATAAGCTAACGAGGAGGTGATCGAGCTGCCGGCTCGCCTCACAAGATCGTTGATCTGCTGCCTCGCGGGATGCGGTATGGGGTGTGTGTGAAGGACGTACTGCAAGATCGGGACAGCCGCTGGAGCGCGGCGATGGCGGCCGCACTGGACGGCGACGGCGAGGCCTACCGCGCCCTTCTAGTGGAGGTGGCCGATCGGGTCCGCCGCTTTGCGCGCCGGCGTTTGGCGCGCAAGGGCTATAGTCTCGATGATGTCGAGGATATCGTACAGGAAGTTCTTGTCGCACTTCACACCAGGCGCGACACATGGGATGCGAGCCGTCCCATCGGGCCGTGGATCGACGCAATCATCCGCTACAAGACGACAGATGCCGAGCGTCTTTTGCATCGTCGAAGGGTTTCGACCGACACGCTCGACCAGGTGGCGGAGACTGTCGCGGCAGCACCTGTGGGCAGCCATCACCTCGCTGAGGTGGGGCGCTATCTTGAGGCGCTGTCGCAGCGCGAACGAGGCGTGGTCTCGGCGCTCTGCCTCGATGGGATCAGCGTGGCGGGCTGTGCCAAGAAGCTCGGGATCAGCGAGGTGGCCGTCCGCGTTGCCTTCCACCGCGGCCTCGCAAGGCTTGCCCGCCGGGCCGAGAGCGGCTTGGTGCCGGAGGGGCGGTCGCGATGAGAACCGAGGACTTGATCGGCAGGCTGGCAGAAGATGTCGCCGGTAAGCCCGCGGCGACGCACCGAACCTGGTTCGGTCTTGTGGCCGGTCTCTCGATCCTGTCGATGATGACGATGTCAGGGCTTCTCTACGGCCTGCACCCGAGCGGGGCTGTGACTGACGCGGTGGGCCTTGCAGTCTGGCTGACGATGGCGGGGCTTGCGCTTTTGTCCCTCCGCCGGTTGCGGATGCCCGAGCCGCCGCCTTGGTCCGTTCTGGCGCCGCTCGGCGCTCTCTCTCTGCTTCTTGCGGTGGTCATCGCGGTGGCCGCGGCGCAGGGCGCCAGCGTTCCGAGGCTCGAGCACGTGATGCACTGCCTTGAGGCCGTCGGGCTTCTCTCGATCGTGCCGTTTCTGGGAATGTCGGTTTTGATGCGCCGCGGGGCGCCCGGATCGCCGATCCTGGCCGGGGCGCTTGTCGGTCTGGTCTCCGGCGCGATCGGCGCGCTCGGCTATACAATAAGCTGCCCGATCCCGGACCCTTTGGCGGCGTTTTCCGCGCACGCAGTGGCTGTGCTCTCGATGGCGCTTCTCGGCGCCCTCGTCGGGTGGCGGCTTTACGCTTGGTGAGCGCCCTCTGACAGTAGGGCCTCGGCCTCGATTTCCACGCGGTATCCGCCGATCAGACCCGCGACGACGACGAGGGTGTTTGCGGGTTTGATGTCGCCGAAGATCCTGCCGTGCGCGCGCGAGATTGCGGTGACGTCGGCCTCGTCGACGATGTAGATGCGGGTGCGCACCACGTCCTCGGCTGATGCGCCGAGGGCAGCGAGCGCGGCCAGGATCTTGTCGAGAACGAAGACCGTTTGTGCGCCCGCATCCTCCCGTGCCACGACCCGGTCGACGCCCGCAGTTGCGGTGGTCCCAGAGACGAGCACGCGACGCCCGATCCGCTGCGCGCGGCAGTAGCCCGCGACATCCTCCCACTGGGAGCCGCTCATCACCCGCGCGCCGTGCGCCGTCGGCTCTGCGTCGTGGGGCAGAGGCATCGTGTCGAGGTGGTGGCTGAGGTCGCCCGAGGCCGTCAGAAAGGGCGGGCGGCGGTACTCGTCACCGCAATCGCCGGGGATCGGCTGCGTGCCCGCAAAGGCCGACGCAAGACGCTCGTGATCTTCGGCGTCGAGGGCGAAGGTGAAGAGCGCTTCGGTGTCGTCGATGTGCACCCGCTCGCCGAGACGGGCGCCGACGATCACGCCGGCCACGGCGGCATGCTCCAACACCCAGCGCGTCGCGACGTTGGCAATGGAGACCCGGTGGCGGCGGGCGATCTCACTGGCGGCGGTCAGAATGCCCTGAAACGCCTGCCACCCCCCGGCGACGTCGATGAAGCGCTTGTATTTTCGCTTGGACCAGTCGGCGATCTCCACGGGCTCCGGCGCGCCGAGCCAGCGCTCCGACAGAAACCCGCCGCAGAGCGTGCCATAGGCCAGAAGGCGCACGCCCTCGACAGAGGAAAGCGGTCCGGCGGCGCGGCGGTCGATCAGCGAAAACGAGACTTGGTTTGTCAGCAGTGGGATGCCGTCAGCCCGCGCGAGGGCGAGGTGCGCGGCGTCGAAATTTGTGACCCCGAGCTCGGTGATCAGACCCTCCTCGCGGAGACGCGTGAGCTCGTGGAGCGCATCGAGCCAGGCGGGATGCAAAAAGCTCCACCAGTGAAACTGGAGGAGGTCGATGCGCGCGACGCTGAGGCGCTCCAATCGCGCCTCGACGCCTGTTCGGACGATGTCGGGCGTCATCGCGCCCGGCGGTGGGCACCACTTTGTGAAGGCGCGCGGGGCTCTGTCGCGGTTGAGGAGGCGGCCGGTGATGATCTCGGCGGTGCCGTAGTGGTCGGCCATGTCGAACGTGTCAAAGCCGCGCGCCGCATACGCCGCCAACCACGCGGCGCCGGTCTCAGGGTCGATCGGAGTGCCCGAGCGCTCGATGTCGGCGACCTGCCAGAGACCCGTGACCACGCGGGCGATCTCCAGCCTCTCAGACAGGCGAAGGCGGTCAGGGGGGCGGGGCATGGCGCCTCCTTGGGGTGATTGGGCCTTGTGGGGCGCGGCTCGTTCGCTAACGGTTACGTCAGGGCGCGGGGTGGCGTCCAGTGGGGTGCATGGATGGCGTCGGCCGAAGGCTTCTGGCTTTACGATTTGGAGGTGGAGACGGTCCTCGACGGGCGAACGCCGGTCTGCCGCCACATCGAGGGGGAGCGGTTTCGCGTTGAGGGGGAAGCCCTGGTCTTCCCCGCCGAGACGCGCGTGTCGATGTATGCGCTCGCGGCGCTCCTGCCGCTGCTGCCGGCCAAGCAGCGCCCCACGGACGCGGCGGACTGGATGAGCACCGACGCGGAGGTTGCCTGTCCGGACCCGCATTGCGGCGGACGCTTTCGGATCAAAAGGCTCGGGACGCGCTGGTTCTCCTACGCGGCAACCACCGGGCTGCCCGACGCGCGGGGGACACCCTACTGGCAGGAGGATGACGCATGACGGAGCGGGCAACGCTCGCCCCGGGCTACGACATTTCGCGCGTGATCAAAGGGGGCTGGCAGCTGGCTGGGGATCACGGACCCGTCGATCGCGCGGAGGCGGTGCGGGACATGGAGGCGTTTCTCGACGCGGGCATCACGAGCTTTGACTGCGCGGACATCTATACCGGTGTCGAGGAGATGATCGGCGAGTTCATCGCCGAGCTCCGGGCGCGGCGGGGTGCGGCGGAGGCGGCGCGGGTCCAGGTGCACACGAAGCTCGTTCCGGATCTTGGGCGCCTCGACACGCTCACTCCGGCGGAGATCGAAGCGATCATCGACCGCTCCCTCGCGCGCCTTGGGATCGAGCGGCTGCATCTGGTGCAGTTTTACTGGTGGGATCTCGCGCGCGGCGATGCGGTTGCGGCGCTCGACGTCGCAAAGCGCTGCCAGGACAAGGGCAAGATCGCACATCTCGGCGTCACCAACTGGGACGTCCCGGAGACGGAGCGGTTTCTGGCCGCCGGGATCGATCTGGTCTCGACCCAGGTGCAGTACTCCCTCCTCGACCGGCGGCCGGAGGGGGGGCTCTCGGCGTGGTGCGCGGCGCGAGGGCTGAAGCTCCTCTGCTACGGCACGCTCGCCGGAGGGTTTTTGACCGAGCGCTGGCTCGGCGCGCCGGATCCGGGGTTCCAGTTCGAGAACCGGAGCCTCATCAAGTATCGCCTGGTCATCGACGAGTTTGGCGATTGGGCGGCGTTTCAGACGCTCCTTGCGACGCTCCGCGACATCGGAGCGAAGCATGGTGTGTCGCTCTCGTCCGTCGCGACGCGCTGGGTGCTCGACAGGCCGGAGGTCGCCGGGGCCATTGTGGGCGCGCGCTATGCACGGCACTTGCCCCTGACGCTGGAGGTCTTTCGCCTTGAGCTCGACGCGGCCGACCGAGCGGCGATCGGTGCGTGCCTCGATGCGGCGCCCGGGCCGCAGGGCCCGGTGTTCGGGTTGGAGCGGGACCGGTCGGGGCGGCACGGGCGGATCATGAAGTACAACCTAAACACCCGCCCCGACGATACGGTTCTGGAGTCCACAGGTGAGTGAGCCGATCCTGGCAACGGAAGGCCTCCGCCGCAGCTTCGGGACGCTTGTGGCCGTCGACGGTGTGTCGCTCGACATTCGTGCGGGGTCGATCACTGGACTGATTGGGCCGAACGGGGCAGGAAAGTCGACGTTGTTCAATCTGTTGACCGGCGCCCTCCGACCAGATGCGGGCTCGGTGCGGCTGTTGGGGCGGGACATCGCGGGGGTGCCGCCGGATCGGCTCTTTGCGTTGGGGCTCGGGCGAACCTTTCAGATCCCGCGGCCCTTCGCCCGGATGAGCGTCCTGGAGAATGTGATGCTGGCACCGACGGGGCAAGTCGGTGAGGGGCTCGCGGGCCCGTTCCTCCTGCGCGGGCGGATGGCGCGGCAGGAGCGGCGGATCCGGGAGAAAGCGCTCGAGGTGCTTGAGTTCGTGACGCTCGCCCCATTGGCCGATCATCCGGCCGGCAAAATCTCGGGCGGGCAGCGCAAGCTCCTGGAGCTTGCGCGGGTTTTGATGGGCGAGCCCAAGGTGATCCTCCTCGACGAGCCGGCGGCGGGCGTGAACCCGGTTCTGACGGAGACGCTGATCGAAAAGATCGAGGCGCTGAACCGGGCCGGCACGACCTTTGTGATCATCGAGCACGACATGCACTTCGTGATGCGCCACTGCGACCCGGTGATCGCGCTGGCGGAAGGGCGTGTGGTCTTTGAAGGCTCTGCCGAGGCGGCGCGCACCGATCCCCTCCTCCTCGACGCGTATCTCGGGGCGACGCTCGATGTCTGAGACGGTTTTGTCGGTCGAGGGCGTGACGGCCGGCTATGTGCGGGACCTGCCGATCCTCCGGGACGTGTCGCTCACGGCGCGGGCGGGGGCGATCACGCTGATCATCGGTCCGAACGGGGCCGGCAAGTCGACGCTGATCAAGGCCGTGGCAGGTCTGGTCCCGGTGAGCGGGGGGCGGATTGCCTGTCGGGGGGCGGACATCACCGGTTTGCAGTCGGACCGGTTGGCGGCCCATGGGATCGCCTATGTTCCCCAAACCGACAACATCTTTCGAACCTTGACGATCGAGGAGAACCTGGCGCTCGCGCTTCGCCAGAGCGGCGGGGATGGGGCGGCGCTTTATGCACAGTTTCCGGTGCTGGCGGAGAAGCGCCGGGCGCGGGCCGGCACGCTCTCGGGCGGGCAGAGGCAGTTTCTGGCGATTGCGATGGCGCTCGCGGCGGAGCCGTCGCTGATCCTGATGGACGAGCCCTCGGCGGGGCTCGCGCCGAAGGCCGCGGCGGAGGTGCTGGCGCATGCGCGAACACTTCTCGCCACGGGCGTCTCGATTCTGCTGGTCGAGCAGAACGTGACCCAGGCGCTCCGGCTTGCCGACCATTGCTACGTGCTGGCGGAGGGGCGCAATCAACTCGACGGGCCGGCGGCGGATCTCTTGGGGGACCGGACGCTCGCCGAGATCTATCTGGGCGGCCGGCGGGTCGGGGCGGCATGATCCAGAACCTCCTCGATGGCGTTTTGACCGGGTCCTACCTTTCGCTCGGCGCGATCGGGCTGACGCTTGTGATGCACATCCTGCGGTTTGCAAACTTCTCGCATGCCGAGCTCCTGTCGCTCGGCGCCTATGCGGCGCTTGTCTGCGACGCGCTCGTGACCGCGCTGGTGCCGGTCTTCGCGACAAAGCTCGGGCCCCTGTCGCTGACCTGGGCGCTTGCGCTTGCGATTGTGGTCTCGATGGCGGTGACGGGTGTCTCGGCGGTGATCCTCGACCGGCTCGTGTTCCGGCGGGTGCGCGAGAAGGGGCAGGAGCTTTCGATGGTCTTTGCGAGCTTCGGCCTGGCGCTCGTGATCCGGAACCTCATCGGGCTCGTCTTCGGGCTGAGCCCGCAACTCTATTCGAAGGACATCGCCTTTGCGGTGGTCCTCAGCCGCGATCCGCTGATCCTGGTCAAGCCTGACCAGGTTTTTGTGCTGGTGACGGCGCTCGTTCTGATGCTGGCGCTCCATCTGGTGCTGACGCGGACGACCTTCGGGTTCTCGCTCCGCGCCGTGGCGGAGAACCCGACGCTGGCCGCGGTAAACGGCGTCAATCTCCGCCGCACTGTGATGGCTGTCTGGCTGATCGGTGGCGGTCTCGCGGCGGTGGCGGGGGTCTTTTACGGTCTCAGCCACCAGCTGATCCCCGTGATGGGGCGGGATCTCGTGCTGCCGATCTTTGCAGCGACCATCGTCGGCGGGATCGGCAGCGTCTATGGCGCGGTCCTCGGCGGTTTTATTGTGGGGATCGCGGCCAAC
>JBCCWM010000075.1:0-14078 GCA_039193505.1 Pseudomonadota bacterium
CCCGCCGCCGGCCCCGAAGCGTCGCGGCCGACCCCCGAAAAACGGGAGCCCCGATCACTGCACCGGCTGATCACCGGACCCGTCAAAGTGGGGAACTTTGGCCCGGAACTTCTGGGGAAACTTGGATCGGCGTTGACAGGCCTTGCCCGCTGCATGATAGGGCTCCGGCATGACACGTCTCCCGACGCCCGATGAGCTCTTGTCTTGGATCCGCGACAACCCGGGCGACACTTCGAAGCGTGAGGTGGCGCGGGCCTTCGGGATCAAGGGGTCGGATCGGGTTGAGCTGAAGCGGATGCTCAAAGCACTGGAGGACGAAGGCCTGATTGCGCGCGAGCGCCGCCACATCCGCGACCCCGAAAGCCTGCCGCCCGTCAGCGTCTTGCGGGTCACCGGCACGGACCCTGACGGAGACCTGCTGGCAGTCCCCGCGCAATGGGAGGGCAGCGCTGACATGCCTCAAGTGCGCCTGATGCTCCGCCCAGGCGAGCCCGCGCTCGGCCCGGGCGACAGGATCCTCGCCCGAACCACGTGGGGCGAGCGGGGCTATGAGGGCCGACTGATCCGTCGGATCGGCCAGGCGCAGGCGAAAGTGATCGGGGTGTTCCGGGCCGGCACGGAGGGCGGGCGCATCAAGCCGATCGACAAGAAGAGCGATCGGGAGTGGCACGTCGAGCCGGGCGAAACCAACGGCGCCCTGGATGGCGAGCTGGTCGAGGCCGAACAGGCCGGCCCAAAGGGCCGTCTGGGCCTGCCCCGCGCGCGTGTGACCGCGCGCCTTGGCGACCCAAGTGCGCCGAAGGCGGTGTCGCTGATCGCGATCCACGAACACGGTCTGAGGACGGCTTTCGAGGAGGCCGCACTCGCCGAAGTGGCGGGGCCAATTGATCTCGGCGGCCGAACCGATCTCCGCCATCTACCGCTGATCACCATCGACCCAGCTGACGCGCGCGATCATGACGATGCCATCTGCGCGGTTCCGAATGGCACGGGCTGGACACTCTGGGTCGCGATCGCGGATGTGGCAGCCTATGTCCGACCCGGGTCCGCACTCGACCACGAGGCCCGGCTTCGCGGCAATTCCACCTATTTTCCCGACCGTGTCGTTCCGATGCTGCCCGAGGCCCTGTCGGCCGATCTCTGCTCGCTGATGCCGGGCGTCGACCGGCCCTGCATCGCGGTTGAGATCTCGTTCAACGCCGACGGAACGAAGCGCACGCACCGCTTTCACCGCGGGCTCATGCGCTCCCCCGCGGCGCTAACCTACGAGGCGGCGCAGGCGGCGGTTGACGGGCGACCGGACGAGACCACCGCGCCCTACCTCGAAGATGTGCTGACGCCCCTCTTTGCCGTGCACGCGCTTCTCTCCACCCGGCGTGACCTGCGCCATCCGCTCAACCTTGACCTGCCGGAGCGGCGGATCGTTCTGTCAGATGCGGGCAACGTTGTCTCGGTTGCGTTCCGCGACCGGCTGGAGGCGCACAAGCTGGTCGAGGAGTGCATGATCCTCGCCAATGTCTGTGCCGCTGAGACGCTGGAGCAGGGCCGCCGGCCCGTGATGTACCGCGTTCACGAGGAACCGGCGCGGGAGCGGCTTGATGCGCTTCGCGACGTGGCGGAGGGGGCGGGCCTCGCGCTCGCCCGCGGTCAGGTTCTGACGACGCGCCATCTCAACCAGCTTTTGGACCAGGCCACGGGCATGGACGCGGCCGAGATGATCAACCTCTCGGTCCTCCGGGCGATGACCCAAGCCTATTATGCGCCGGACAATCTCGGACATTTTGGCCTCGCGCTGGCGCGCTATGCCCACTTTACCTCGCCGATCCGGCGCTATGCCGACCTCCTCGTGCACCGCGCACTCATTGCCCAACACGAATGGGGGGATGACGGGCTCTCGCCGCAAGACACGGAGCGGATGACCGAGACGGGGGAACTGATCAGCCAGACCGAGCGGCGGTCGATGCTCGCCGAGCGGGACACGACGGACCGCTACCTCGCCGCCTATCTTGCCGACCGCGTCGATGGGGAGTTTGTCGGCCGGATCTCCGGCATCGCGCGCTTCGGCCTCTTTGTGAAGCTCGACGAGACCGGCGCCGACGGGCTCGTGCCGCTCTCGAGCATGGGGCAGGAGTTCTTCCACTACGATCGCCAGAGCCAGACGCTGATGGGCGACCGCTCGGGCTTCGTCATCTCGCTCGGCCAGCGCGCGCGTGTGCGTCTGACGGAGGCTGAAGCGATCACCGGCGGCCTTGTGTTCGACCTCCTGGAGCTCGACGGGGAGGCCCTGCCCTCCGGCTCGACGGCCCCGCGCTCGAAAGCGCTGCGCCGCGCTGCGCCCAAGCGGCGCAGCCGCTCGCGCACCGTCAGCCGCACGCCCAAATCCTCGAAGCGGGGACGCGCGCGCGAGTAAGCAAACGGCTGGTCATGCTTTCTTAAGCACGCGGGTTCGGGTTATGCTCCCGCTCAACACAGGCGACGGGCAGAGGGTGACGGCGATGCGTTTGGTTTTGGCCAGTCTGCTGGCAGTGAGCATGGCGGCGAGTGCATTCTCTCAGGATGTACGACCACGACTGAGGGCCCTGCCCGACCAATCGGTGCAGGTCGCACAGGCCGAAACGGGCTTTGCGGGTTGGGTGCAGAGTTTTCGGGCACGGGCGATCTCGGAAGGGATCTCCGCGCCGGTGTTTGACGCGGCCTTTCGCGGCGTGTCGGTCAATGAGGGGGTCCTGCGCAGCGCCAACCGCCAGCCCGAGTTCGTCAAGCCGATTTGGGAGTACCTGGACACGGCCGTGTCCGATGCGCGCATCGCGAACGGTCGGGAAAATGCGCGGCGCTTCCAACAAACCCTCGCCCGGATTGAGCAGGTCTACGGCGTCGAGGCCAAGGTCGTTCTGGCAATCTGGGGCATGGAGACCAATTACGGCACATTCCGCGGCGATATCAACGTGATCGAGGCGCTTGCGACGCTCGCCTATGCCGGGGGCCGGCGCCAGTCCTTCGGCCAGCAGCAGCTCCTCGCCGCGCTGCGCATCATCCAAAACGGCGACACGGCGCCGGCGAACATGCGTGGCTCCTGGGCCGGCGCGATGGGGCACACGCAGTTCATACCGACCTCCTATCAGTCCTATGCGGTGGATTTCGACGGCGATGGCCGGCGCGACGTCTGGGGCGAGGATCCAACGGACGCGTTGGCCTCCGCGGCCAACTACCTGCGCCGCTTTGGCTGGCAGAAGGGCCAACCCTGGGGGGTCGAAGTGCGCCTTCCCGAGGGCTTCAACTACGCTAACATTGATGACCGGCTCCGCCAACCGGTGCGCACCTGGACCGAGGTCGGCGTGCGGTCCCTCAACGGCGACGCTGTCCCAAACTACGGTGAGGCAAGCCTCTTTGCCCCGGCAGGCGCGCGCGGGCCAGTCTTTATGGTGTTCCAGAATTTCCGCGTGATCAAACGCTACAACAATGCGAACTCCTACGCACTCGGCGTTGGCCATCTGGCCGACCGGATTGCCGGGGCCAACCCGTTTCTCGCGACCTGGCCGCGCGGGGACCGACCGCTCTCACGGACTGAAAAGCTGGAGCTGCAGCAGCGGCTTCTGTCGCGGGGGTTCAATCCCGGGGCGCCCGACGGCAAGATCGGCCCGAACACAATCGCGGCTATCCGCGCCTACCAGCGGAGCCAAGGGCTCGCCCCCGATGGCTATGCGTCCGCGGCGCTCCTCCAGCTCCTCCGCCGCGGCACCTGAACTCAGGCGAGTGCCGCCGTCCGCGGCCGCTCGACCACGGGCAAGTGAACAAGCGCCGAGAGGGCGCCGACGCCCACGCCAATCCACCACACCAAATCGTACGTCCCTGTGAGGTCGTAAAGCGCGCCGCCGAGCCAGACCCCGAGGAAGCTGCCGAGTTGGTGTGAGAAAAAGACGATCCCGTAGAGCGTGCCCATGTATCGCAGCCCGTAGATCTGCGCGATCAGACCGGATGTCAGCGGCACGGTGGCGAGCCAGAGCGCACCCATGAGGAGCGAGAAGAGGATTACGGTCGCGGGCGTCATCGGCGTCATGATGAACGCGGCCGCAACCAGCGTCCGTCCGAGGTAGATCGACGACAAGAGGTACTTCTTTGAGTAGCTCTTCCCGAGCCAGCCCGCCGCAATGGTCCCCACGATATTGGTCAGCCCGATCAGCGCGATGGCGCTCGCGCCAAGCGCGGATGTGCTCGAAATCCCGAGCGATGCAAGGGTGCCAGCGGGGTCGATCGGCCCGCAAGCTTCTGTGATGAAGGCCGGGAAATGCGCGGTGATAAAGCCGAGCTGGTAGCCGCAGGAGAAAAAACCGATGAAGATCAGGCCGAAGGACGGGTCGCGGAAGGCGCCGCCGAGGATTTGGGCCATGCTCTCTTCGCCCGGGGCTCGGGCCGCCGGGCGGGCTGTGCGCACCGCCGGCACCGCCAGGAGGAGGGCCAGGATCATGACCGTGAACACCACGAAAACCGCGGGCCAGGTCATCACCGACAGAAGCGCTTCGGCCAGCGGCGGCCCCACGACCTGACCGGCGGAGCCCGCGGCCGTCGCAATGCCGAGCGCCAGCGACCTGTTCTCGTCCGACGCCGTCCGCCCGACAACGCCGAGGACAACGCCAAAGCCTGTGCCCGCGATGCCGAAACCCACGAGAACCGACACGGCCTGATGTGCAAAAGGTGTCACCGAGAGGCTGGTGAGGAGCAGGCCGAGCGCGTAGACGAGGACCCCCACAATCAGCGCGCGGCGGTCGCCGAAGCGCTCGGCGAAGGCCGCAAAAATGGGCTGGCCGATCCCCCAGGCGAGGTTTTGGATCGCAATTGCCAGCGAAAACTCGGTCCGCGGCCACCCGAAATCCGTGGCAATCGGGATCTGGAACACGCCGTAGCTCGCGCGGACACCGAAGCTGATCAACAGAAAGACGCAGCCAACGAGCAGGATCGGAGAGAGGAGAGACTTCGATTGGGTCATGCGACACCTCCGATGCCCCTTTGACAGCCTGCCCCGCCCGCGGTCAAAAGACTTTTTGTGAGCCTGCCCATGTCCAATCCTGATCCTGACATCCTGACCGCGTACCGCCGGCTCCTCGCTGAGGGGGTGTTGACGGACGATGTCGACCAGCGTCGTGCGGTCGAGAAGTTGCAGATCCTCCACAACCGTCTGATCGGCTATGAGGCGGCGCGGCCAAAGCGCGTCCGGCTCGGCTTTTTTGGCTGGGGGCGGGAACGGCTGGAGGAGCGGCGGGTGCCGGGCCTCTATCTCTATGGCGGGGTCGGGCGCGGCAAGTCGATGCTGATGGATCTCTTTCATCAGACAGCGCCCGTCCCGCTCCGCCGCCGCGTGCACTTCCACGCCTTCATGCAAGAGTTCCATGCCGCGATCCACGCAGCCCGGATGCGCGGCGTGGAGGATCCGATCGGGCCAGTGGCGGCGGGCATTGCCGAGGAGGCGCACCTCCTTTGCTTCGACGAAATGCAGATCACGGACATCACCGACGCCATGCTCGTCGGCCGCCTGTTCGAGGCACTTTTTACGGCGGGCGTGGTGATTGTGGCGACGTCGAACCGCCACCCGGACGACCTCTACAAAGACGGGCTCAACCGACACCTCTTTCTGCCCTTCATCGACATCCTGAAGGCCAGTCTCGATGTCCACGAATTGGCCAGCCCGACCGACCACCGCCAAGCCCGTCTCGCCGGCGCGCCGGTCTACTTCACGCCCCTTGGTGCGGATGCAACCGCGGGGCTCGACACTGCGTGGGAGGCGCTGGCGGGTGGGCCGGGTGCAACGCTCCGCCTCGCCCGGCCGGGACGCGAGATCGTCCTCTCCCAGCATTTGAACGGCGTCACGCGAGAGAGTTTCGAGGGGCTCTGCGCCGCCCCGCTCGGGCCGGGCGACTATCTCGCCATTGCCGAGGCGAGCCGCGTTCTGATCGTCGATGACATCCCGCGCCTCAGCCGCGCACGCGCCAACGAGGCGAAGCGGTTTGTAACCCTCATCGACACGCTCTACGAAGCCCGGGTGAACCTCATCTGCTCCGCCGCCGCGGAGCCCGAGGCGCTCTATGTCGAAGGTGCGGGCGCGTTCGAGTTCGAGCGCACGGCGTCTCGCCTCCGCGAGATGCAGTCGGCCGATTGGGTCGCGGCCTAGTCCTGGGGGACGTGGATCTCGACCCGCCCCTTGCGGATCCGGGTCGCAAACACCCTCAGATCTCGGCACATCCGCCGTCCCCTTGCGGCGCCGGTCGCAATGTCGAAGCGCGCGCCGTGGCGCGGACACTCAACCACTCGGCCCTCCACCCGGCCACGCACCAGATGCGCCTCTTCATGCGGGCAGAGCCCTTCGACGGCGCTGTAGCCCTCCGCCAAGCCTCGAAGGAGGGCGTAGGTGGTGCCGGCATGGTCCACACGGCGCGCGGTCTCGGGCGCCATGTCGGCCGCCCCCCCATCGATCCAAATCACACCACAGTCCGTGCACGGATCCGACGCTCCCGCCAGACGATCAAAAGACCGCCCGCCGCGACGAGGAGCGCGCCGGGGAAGAGGTCCTCCCACGGGGCCTCCCCGAAGATCAGCCAGCCGAGAACAAAGGCGAGCGGGATCCCGAAATAGGAGAACGGGGCGAGGTTCGCGGGCTCTGTCATCCGGTAGCTTGCGATGAGAAACAGCACCGCAACCCCGCCAACCACGCCCATCGCCCCGAGCCAGAGCGCATCTCCGAGCGCCGACACCTGAGAGAACCCGCCCGCCGACAGCGTCACTGTCGTGGCGCAGACCGCGGCGGAGACCTGAGTGTAGACGTTGACGAGGGGGCTCGGCACGTCATCGTCGATGAGCCGCGAGGTCATGGCGATCAGCGCGTAGAGCATCGCCGCCACGAGGGGCAGAACGGCGAAAACCGAGAACCCCTCGCTGCCCGGCCCGATGATCAGAACCACCCCGGCAAAGCCCACCAAAACCGCCGACCACCGGATCATGCCCACCCTCTCGCCGAGGATCGGGACGGAGAGGGCCGTTATGAAGAGGGCGTTCGAGTAGGAAATCGTCGCTGCGGTGGCGAAGGAGATCTGGCCGAGCGCTGCATAGAACGAGAATTGCGCAACCGTGACCAGGACGCCGCGCCCGAGGGCGAGAGGCCACTGCCGGATCAGCATCTTCCGCCCGCGCCGGTGCCAGTCCGCAGCGAGGTAGAGGGCGATCAAACTTGGGATCAAACCAAAGAGATTGCGGTAGGCCGACAACTCCCACGTCGTGAAGCGGGGCTGCAAGTGCTTGATGATCAAGCCCATAACATCAAAGCAGGTCAGCGCGACGAGGCTCAATCCGATCGCGAGCCACACCCGGTCCGTTGGTCGCGCCATTGTCCCCCCGTTTGGCTGGTGGGCCCCAGATAGCAGACAGGCCGCGAAATGACAGCGCTCCCACACCGAAGGGCCAACCATGGTCATTGTCACAGGAGGTGCACGTGGCGCGTTGCCGCGGCTCTCCCCGAAGGTTAACGTTGGGTAAATCGCTCCTGCGTCGGGCAACGCCCGGGCGCGGCGGCCACGCCTCAGCGCCGACAGCGCGCGCCCGAAGGCTCGATCCCGCAGCGCCCCTTTGCCTCAGCATATGAGTTGCGTCGCGTGAAGACAGTGAGGTGGCATGGCGCTTCCAGTGACGGTGATCCCGACGGCGGTCCGGGCGGTGCGCAGTTTGCTGACCTTGCGCAAACGCCTCGACACGCTTGGCTCTCGCACGGCGCGCGAGGCCCATCTGCCGCTCAGCCTGCCAGCATTGCCGCCCTTGGATGTGCGCGTGGCGGGCGATCGGGGGAGGATGGAAGCGGACTTCAAGGCAGTGCCGAGCTTTCGAGCCGCGCTCGACGCGCGGGGCCTTCTTCCCCATTTTGACGCCTATGCCGAGACGCCCGATCCGCATCCAGAGCGCGTGCGTCTCTTTATGGCGCTCTGGTACGAGATCAAAGGCGCGCCCGCTCTGCCGGACCTCGACGTGACGCCCGAGGCGGGGCTCGACGCGTTCCTGATTGCCACCACCAACCTGCCCCGTCCCGACATGGCCACACGGGTCGTCGAAGTCGCGGCCAGCGCCCTCGATGATGTCCTGGGGCCGCGAGCGGCCCTTGCGCTCCACCGTCCCAAGTCCCGTTCGCTCGTTGAGCTGGTTCTCCGCGAGTTCGGCGAAGAGGATGGCGGACCGGAGACCTTCCTCCGGGGCCTCCTCACCAACCTCGCTGCCGTGCTGCCAGACGAGGAGCTGACCCTTCCCGTGCACTCGCCGTTGGCACTGCTCTTCGGAGCCCTCAACTGGACGCGTGGGAACGCCGGCGCGGACGCCGCGTCTCGGATCGTCGCCCACCCGGACTTCCCCGCGGTGCTCAGGATGTGGCTCACGACGGAGGGGGAGCATCCAGTATTCCAGGCGCTCACGGCCCTCGCCGCAAACCTCGGGGCAGACTACGATCCGGCGCAGCGTGACACGTTGCCCGAACCGCTCGTCCCGATCTGGAGCGCGCTCTCGGAGGTGTTGGTGGATGTCGCGGGCCGTGTGGGTTCGGGCCGCCCGCTTGCGGATCCAGGGGCGCTTCGCGCGGTCAGCGATGCGGTGCTTGCGGGGTTGTCCTTCGATCCGACGCCATTGCTCGCACGCGCGGCCGATGGGCGCACCGTTCTCTCAAGCGCGGTCGCCGGGGCTCTTGATGCGGGCGGGGATGTCGGTGCGTTCGTGCGGTTTGCGGTCAGCGCGGCGCAGGCGTCACCTGACGTTGAGGCCGCCCTCTCTGATCTCAGGGCAACGCTGACGAACGTCGGCACCGGGGCCGCGCTCTCGGACCTTTCGCCGGAGGTCGCCGGTCGCATGGCGGCGCTCGAAACAGAACTCATTGATGTGGTCACGCGTGCACCGGGTGCCCTCGGAGGGGGGCGAGGGGAGGCTTTGGCCGCCCTCGGGGCGGCTCTCAGCGCCGCGCCGACCCTCCTGTCCCAACGAGCGACGCCGGACGATATCGCCCGCCTTCTATCCACAGTCCTCGGCCAGGCTTTGGAGGACGCGCCGGCGCATGTGGACCTCGCCGCGCGCTTCGCCGCCAAGCTCGGGCGCTCACCTGACCGCGCGCTCAAGACGTCCCTCGCAGCACTTTCGGGCTCGCCTGCGGTCTGGCGCGCAATGGGTGCGGCGGGCATTGCCGACACAGCGGTCGAGACCCTGGCATCGGCCTTTGCGGATCATCCGGACCTCGAGCCGACACCGGCACTTGCGGCGCTGACGCGGCAGGGCCGTGCGCTCATCGGTCTCGCGGCGGCAGGGACCGGGGCCCGTGCGGCCGTCGCCGGCAGTCTCCGCGCAGGCCTCGCCCTGGCACTGCCGGCAGCGCTCGCGCGGCTCGGGCGCGGTGTCGACGGCCCCGGCGCCTCCGCCCTCGCCGCGCACCTCTTCGAGCCGCTGATCGGACGTCCGCCCGCCGATTTGCCCTCCCCCGACGACATTGCGGCCGCGGCCGCAACCGCCCTAGCCCCTGCTTTGAGAGCCAGTTCATGATCCGCTTGCTTCCCCTCCTCCTTCTCGGCTGTGCCGTCATCTCGGGCTTCGGAGACGACGTGCGCACTGTGCGCGCCACCTACGAGGCCGAGTTTGAACGGGCGCTCACAGCCCACGGCACAGCTGCGCCGAGAACCGCCTTTGCGGGCACTCTTGCTGCGATTGCGACGGTACGCTCCGACACGGAGGATCCGGGCGTTCTGGCCTACCTCTCCGTGCTCGAGGGCATGGTCCTCCTCCAGACGGGCGATGTCGCCGGAGCGGAGGCGCGTCTGGGGGACGTGGCGGCGGCCGCGCAGGCGCTGGGGCGTCAAACACCGGTCCCCCGCGACGCCCTTCTGGCTGACATCTATCCGGACCTCGTCGCTGGGGGCGCGGCCCTCGCCGCACGCGACGGCGCGTCCGCGGCGGAGCTTCGCGCCGGGGCGGACGCGCTGGCACAGGCTGGGCGCAACGTGCAGGGAAGGCTCTGTGCGCTGCGGAGCGCCGGACGTCTGCCGGATCCGGCCACCGATGGCGGCGCCGCCTACGCTGCGGCGACGGCTGCAAGCTATCTCGCGTCCGCTGACGCCGATGCGGGCCTTGCCTGCCGTCCGGCCGACGCCGCCCTGCCCGTCTGCGCCGCGGCCGCGGCGCGCCAACATCTGGTCGCAGCCCGCGATCTGACCGCGACATTCCCCCCCGGCGCCCCAGCACCCGCCTTGACGGCCAGAGCGGCAGAGATCGCCGCACGCGCTGACCGCCAACCCGGCCTACCCGATCCAGAAGACGCCTGTCGCTGAAAGGACCACCATGACCGCCCGCCTCAAAGACGACCTGCTGCGCGATTGCGACGCCATGATCCGGCACGCCGCCAGCCAGGGTGCCACGATCGATCCCGAGGACATCGTGCGGCTGCAGATCCTCGACGGCGACGAGGCAATGCGGGCAGAGACACCCCTCGACGAGGTGCTGGCGCTGCACGCCGCGTTGACCGCAGCCGTGGCACCGGCAACCCCGAACCTCGTGCGACGTCTCTATGAGGAGGGCATCCAGCCGCGGAGCCACTACGCCGGCAAGTGGTATGGCTGGATCGAGCGTGTGTTCCACGGCTTCGCGCCGCTGAACTCGCTCCGCGTGCTGATGGTGGTGGCGGTGTCGGCCGGGCTTCTCTTCTTGCTGCTTCCGCTGATCACCGGCTATTTCAACGAAGTCCTCGACGCGATGATCTACGACTGCGCGCTCAGCGCGGCTCCTGAGGAGGCGGACCACCAAAAGTGTCCGGACTGGGATGCCAATCTCCTTGCGCGGCTCCTCTTTGTCTACGCGCTCCTCGGCACGCTCGGCGCGATCTACTCCTCGGTCTATGACAGTTTCAGTTACCTGCGGGAGGGCCGCTACGATCAGCGGCTGGCCTCGACCTACTATGTTCGGATCCTGCTCGGCGCCTTTGCCGGGGTGCTCCTGGCCTATCCGTTGGCGAGCTACCTCGAAGGCAACGCCGTGTCCGCGGGTCTTCTTGCGTTTCTGGGGGGGTTCGCGGCGCAGCTTGTCTACAAGCTCCTGATGAAGCTCGTCGATGCGGTCGAGAGCATGTTCCGCCCCGAGCGCAGGCGCGAGATGGCGGCGATCCGGCGGGCCGCAGAGGTGCAAAGCCGGGAGAGCGCACAGGCCGCCGACGCCAAGCGACGGGCAGCGCTCGCAAATGCGGTCGAGACGAGCGAGACGATCGCCGACCCGATTGCCCGGGCCGCGTGGCTTCGCTCGGCGCTTTTGGCGGCGACGACCGGCAGTCAAATGCCGGCACAACCCGACACACCCACGACCGCCGCTCCCTCAGACGATGTGGCCGCGCTTCTGGCGCGGCTCGCAGTGGCGGAGGCCGCGCTGACGCTTCGGCCCGGGCCGGTCGACCCGGCGGCGGCCGCGGCGCTGAGTGCGGCCGCTGCAGACCTCGACGCGGCAGCAACCGCCGCAGCCGCCGATCCGACACCCGCGACCCGCCAGTCCCTGGCCCGCGCCAAACGAGCGGCGGAGGCGGCGGACCCGCTCCCGGATTGGATCGCGCCGGATCTCGCAGCACTGGCGGCCGTGGTCGGATCCGAGGGCGGGCGCACCCTCGGCGCGACAGCTGTGATCGCGGGCGCGCGATTCACCGGCGCGGCGCAGGCGCGCTGGGGGGTCGTGGCCCTCGGCGCCGACCGTGAGGCGGCAATGCCAGCCCTCGCAGATGAACCGGAAGAGGCGCTCTTTGGCGCGGCGGAGGCCGTGGGCCTCGGCTCTGCAGTGGCCTCCGTCTTTGCGTCGCCAGAAGAGGTGGAGGACCTTCGTCGTCTCCTGCGCAACGGGGGCGCTGCAGAAATCGCAGCTCTTCTCACGCCGGCCCTGTCGGGCCTCGACCCCGAGGCGGCCGTGTCGCGCTGGCTGAGCGCCGCGATCCGCGGCGACCTGGCCCGCGATCTGGAGGCTGAACTCGCCAAATGGACCGACCCCAAGGTCAGCCCCGACGCGGCGCTCACCGCGCTTGATGCGGCGCTTAACACGCCGGCGGCAGCGGGCGGGATCCAAAGCCTCACCTTCCTCGGCCAGGGTGTCGCGGCCGCAGGGGCGAGCGACGTGCGCTTGCCCGCTGTCCTCGCCGCGTTGGACGAGGCCTCCGCACCCGGAGCCGGGCAATGAGCGTCTTCACCCGAACGCTGCGCTACCAAGTGCCGATGATGACAGGCGCCGACGTGCGCGCGCTCCAGGCTGCGCTGCACGACCGGGGCTTCGGGACGCGCGCGGGCGTCGACGGGGTGTTCGGGCCCGCCACACGCGGCCGCGTCTCGGCCTTTCAGCGAGGCGCCGGGCTCGACGATGACGGCATCGCCGGACCCGCCACCTTCGGTGCGCTCGCGGCCCAACGGACAGAGCCCGTCTTGGGGCCGATCCCCGACAGCTGGTTGAGCCCCGTGCCCATGCGCCGGATCATCCTGCACTGGACGGTCGGGCGGAACGTGCCGAGCGCAAGCGATTTGGCATGTTACCACATTGTCATTGCGGGGGACGGGACGCTCCACCGTGGCCATCACTCGATCGCCGACAACGCGCCGGTCCGGCGCGGGCGCGCCTATGCCGCCCACTGCCGGAGCCTCAACAGCCACTCGATCGGGGTCGCGGTCTGCGCGATGGTCGGCGCGCGCCAGATCCCGTTCGACGCAGGCAGCCACCCGATGACCGAGGCGCAGTGGCGACGGATGGCGGAGGTCGCAGCTCAGCTCGCGGCCCATTACGCCATCCCGATCTCACCAGAGACGATCCTCGGCCACGGCGAGGTGCAACGCACGCTCGGCGTCGCGCAGTCGGGAAAGTGGGACCCGCTGGGCCTCCCTTGGGCGCCGCATGTCGGCCTCCGCGAGGCCGGCGATCTCTTCCGGGCGGAGGTTCGCGCCGTGACCGAGCGCCCGAGCGCGGAGGAGCCCGCCGCACCAGCCGATGTGACCCTCGATGCGCGCCCGCTGATGGCCGCTCGGATCGATGGCGAGGTCTGGGTCACGCTTGCCTCGATTGCGGAGGAGGCCGGATGGACTGTCGCCGAGGCCGGGCCCGACCTTGTCGATGTGGGCGACCCGCCAATACGTCTCGGCACGCTCACAGCGCCCGATCAACACGGTGCGTCGGCGGTCTGGGTCGACCTCCTCGACGTGGTCGAGGCCCTGAACCTGACACTCGAAGAGACCGCGGATGGCGCGCTCCGCCTGACGCGCTCCGCCGCAACGCCCGAGACCGTCGTGGTCCGGCGAGGCCAAACCCTCGCCGCGATCGCCACGCGCTGGCTTGGCGACGCGACGCGCTGGCGGGAGTTGCGGGACGCCGCGGGCGCGGTCTTTTCGGAAGAGACCGCGCGGAGCCTCCGGATCGGGCAGATCGTGAAGCTGCCGAGCGCAGCCACTCCCACCCGTACAACCGCCCCCCTCCTCGGGTCGGATCGGATCGCGCGCATCGCTGCGGCGGTTGTCGCGGCACAGCCGTCCTGGCTCTCCACCGAAGGGCGCGACACGGTGCGCCGGTCGGTCATCGCCATTCTCGAGGCCTGCGATGCCGAAGAGGTGAGCGACGCGGCGCACCAAGCCTACATCCTCGCGACGGCTGAGCACGAGACCAATCTCGGCCGCAACATCGTCGAGATCTGGCGCCCGACCGACACTCAGCGGGGGTATGTCGGACGCCTCGGCAATCGGACGCTCGAGGAGGCCAAGCGCTACCGCGGTCGGGGTTTCGTCCAGATCACCGGCCGCTCGAACTATGCGCGTTATGGCGAGATGTTCGACGCGGAGTTTGTCGATGAGCCCGATCAGGTGGCCGATCCCGACATCGCGGCGCAGATCCTCGTTCGCGGCCTGGCAGAGCTCGGCTTCACGCGCGCGGGCTTCGTTCTGGCCGATCTCGGCGTTGACGGGGCGTTCGACTTCGTTGGCGCTCGACGGCTCGTGAACGGCGACGTGAACCGGGTGACCTCCCGCTACGGCGGCCGCACGCATGGCGAAGGCATCGCCGAGTCTGCGCTGTCC
>JBCCWM010000076.1:0-14068 GCA_039193505.1 Pseudomonadota bacterium
CGTCCTCATGTTCGTGCTGATGGGGATCACGCTGGAGCGGTCGCGGATCGCGAACGACCTCTTGACGACCATGGCGCGGGTCTTCGGGCCGCTGCCGGGGGGGCTTGCCGTCTCGATCGTGGTCGTGGGCGCGTTTCTTGCAGCGTCGACTGGCATCGTCGGCGCGACAGTGGTGACGATGGGGCTCCTTGCGCTTCCGACGATGCTGCGGAACAATTACTCGCCGGAGCTGGCGACGGGTGTGATCGCGGCCTCGGGCACGCTCGGCCAGATCATCCCTCCATCGATCGTGATCGTTCTCCTCGGCACGCTCGCGGGCGATCTCTACGCCACGGCGCAGGAGGAGCGGGCGGTGCTTGCCGGCTGCACCGACGCGCTGACCTATCTTGGCCAGCCCGCCGTTCTTTCGGTCGGCACGCTCTTCCAGGCCGCGCTCTTGCCCGGGCTGATGCTGTCCGGTCTCTACGCGGCCTATGCGTTCGGTTACGCGCTGGTGCGGCCACAAAACGCGCCACCCATCGCCGGCGGCGTCGACGGCGCAGCGCTCATCAGTGAGCCCGGTCACGGCGTGCGGTGGTACCTCTTCGCCCCGGTTGGGATCGTTGCTTTGGCAGTGGGGCTGTCGATGACGGGCCTTGCCGGCTCCCAGACGATTGCTGTGAGCAACATGGCCGACATTGGCGAGCGGGCGGAGCTGCGCACGAATGTCTCCGAGCAATGCCAGGCCTCGATGATCGACCTCCACGGGCAGGCGGCCTGGGACCGCTCGGTCGCCGTGCAGGCGGAGATCGAGGCCGCGGGCGGCACGCTCAGCCAGGAGGAGCGGATGCTCTCGGAGGAGGAGGTGGAAGCCGCCCGTGCCGCGGCCGTCGCCAACGCGCCCCTGATCGGCTCGGGTCTCCTTGCCCTCCTGACAGTGGTGGGCGTCCTACTGGCAATGGCTGTCGGGCCGGATCCGCTCGCCAACCGGGCGCCGCTTGCCATTGGCGGCGCGGGCGTGGTGCTTGCTGTTGCGGTCGATGTCGCGCTCATTGGTCCACTGACGAGTGATGGCGGCCGGTTCGTCCTCCTCGCCATTCCGTTCATTATGATCCTCTGGGGGCTCCGCCACGGTGCAAAGCTCCTCGGCAAGAGCGAAATCATCCGGGTCGTCTTCCCGCCGCTTGTTCTGATCGTTGCCGTTCTCGGCTCGATCCTGGGCGGCATCACCAATCCGACGCCGGCCGCAGCGCTCGGCGCGGCGGGCGCTATCCTTCTTGCGGCCTATCGCAAACAACAGGACCGCGGACAGAGCGGGGCGGGCATCATTTGGGCGGCCTTCGCCATCGTCCTGATGCTGCTCGTCGGTGTGAACTTCGACCTCCGCGTCGGCATCGAGGATGTGGGTTTCGAGAATTGGGCCGCCTACACCGTGGCCATGACGGCCTACATGGTGGCCATGGGCGGGATCCTTTACGCGTGCTGGATCCTTTTCTCAGAGCGTGTGCTCTCCCCCGTCGTGCAAGAGACCGCCAAGGTCACCGCGATGGTCTTTGCGATCTTGATCGGCAGCCAGATGTTGAACCTGGTCGTCATCTCCTTTGGGGGAGAGGAGTACATCCAAGACTTCCTCCGCTCCTTCGATCGGGAGTGGGTGGTGTTCCTCCTCGTGATGATCGTCCTCTTCATCCTCGGCTTCGTTCTCGACTTTCTCGAGATCATCTACATCGTCGTGCCCATCGTCGGCCCAGTGATCTATGGCGGTGAAATGGACCCGAAATGGGTGACGATCATGATCGCCGTGAACCTCCAGACCTCGTTTCTGACGCCGCCCTTCGGCTTCGCGCTGTTCTATCTGCGGGGAGTCGCACCGGCGAGCGTCACGACGTTGCAGATCTATCGGGGCGTGATCCCGTTCGTGATCATCCAGGTGGTGGGCCTGGCGCTCCTCTGGCTGGTGCCGGGGATCGTGACGATCGTCCCGGACCTCCTCGGCTGAGGCCGGCTCAGTCGGATCGCGTCGACTTGGGGATCCGGGGGAAGCGTGCGCCGCAGTCTCCCCTGACACGTTGAACGCGGCGGCAGTCGCCAGCGAAGCGCTCGCCGGCTTTCACACAGAGCAATGGCAACAAGGCGCCCTACGCGGTGCGGTCGGGCTCTAGAGCCCGCCTTTGGACCACGTCCCACGCGGCATTGATCGCCTCGGTGATGATGTTGACCTAGCTTGTCATCTGTTTTGGAATTGGCCGGGCCAGCGAGGCAAAGAGTGCGAGCCGAAAGACCTCATCACCCAGAACCGCTAGGCCACTGCCGCCCCAGGGTGAGCGCGTTGGCCGACGGCGTTGTGAGGAGCGCGGCGAGCCTTGCCTTAAGGCCGGTCTCTCAAACGCTTGTGCGCGGAAGGTAGATTGCGGCGACTTGCTCGGCTATCGGGTCGTTGTCGAGGGGATGGGGCGTCCGGTTTCGGAGTTCCGGTGCGTCGAGAGGGACCCAGCTTCCGCGGAAAAACACCTCGAGCGGCTGGAAGCGGCTCTTGTAGTCCATCTTGCGCGAGCCTTCGACCCAGTAGCCGAGATACACGTACTTCATCCCGGCCTCCCGCGCGATCGCGATGTGATCGAGAATGATGTACGTCCCGAGGGAGTTCTTGACGAGGTTGGGCTCGTAGAACGAATAGACCATCGAGAGGCCGTCCGACAGCATGTCCGTCAGACAGACCGCGATCAGATCACGGCCGTCCTCGTCCTCCAGATAGTACTCGATCAGGCGGCTCCGGACCGGCGTCTCTTCGACCATCGCCGCATATTCGTAGACATCCATGTCCGCCATGCCGCCATCCGAGTGCCGGCTGGAAAGATACCTGCGGAACAAGCGATACTGCTCCTCGCTCGCCCAGGGTGTCGTGGCCACGCGTTTGAGCGCCGCATTCCGGTTCAGAACCCTGCGCTGGGAGCGCGAGGCCTCGAAGCCCGAAACGACAATCCGGGCCGACAAGCAGGCGGCGCAATCGCTGCAGGACGGTCGGTAGACCACGTTCTGGGACCGGCGAAACCCCTGATGCGAGAGGACATTGTTCAGACTGTCGGCCTGCGTGGACTGGAGCGCGGTGAACAGCTTCCGCTCGACCTTGCCCTCGAGATAGGGGCAGGGCTGGGGCGCCGTGACATAAAACTGCGGCGTCTGTGGGAAGCTGTGTTGCATGGTGCGCTGTTCTCGATCCTTGACGGGAAGCTAACAGCGCCTAGCAGACCTTCGCAATCGCTAATCGGCAGGACGGTTGATCGCCACCGTTCCAAGAAGAAGGTCGGGCAGACCCTGGTGCCGCTCGGTCGCCAGCATCGCGATCACTGTCCCGACCCAGCCGATGATCGACACCATGAGGGCGATGAAAATCCCTGTGTGAAACGCCGCTTCCGTCGGCGAGAGCGGCTGTCCGGTGGCGCCGCGAAGCTCAATGCCCATAAACAGCATTCCGAAGGTGGCTGAGCGGGCGCTGAGCGTCAGCCACCGATAGGCAAAGCTGACCGCCATCACAAGCAGAGGAAAAATGAAGAAGCCGATGCCGAGTGTCAGGACCAAGGCGGCCAGAACGAGCGCGCCGATGATGACAACGTCGACCATGAAGGCAATGGCGCGCCTCAGCGGCACACCGGCGTAGAACGCCGCATCATGTATGGGGTTGGGAAGGGCCATGATGTCTCTCTCGTGGGGTTCGGTCCCGCGCGCGTTGCGCGGGACTCGGGACCTAGGCAGGCTGCTCATCGCCATCCTGCGGCTTTTGCCGACGCTCGGCGAGGAACTGGTCGAACTCTGCCTGGTCTTTTGCACGGCGGAGGCGACCGAGGAAGTCTTTGAAGGCCGACTGCTCCTCTTGGAGCCGGCGGAGGGTTTCGTCACGGTAGGCGTCGAACGCTTCGTTGCCCGACGAACGGTGGCCGGCAAAGGCGTGGCGTTTGCGGTGCGAACAGGTCATGCGGTTGCTCCAGATCATATAGAAGAGAAGGGCAAGGCCCACAGGCCAAAGGAAGATGAAGCCGATCACCATGGCAGCGATCCAGGCGCCGCGCCCTCGGGCGTCGAGCCAGGCTTCGGCCTCGCGAAGCCAGCGGGTTATGGTCGTCATGTGGGGTCCTTTCCAATGTAAATGTGATTTACATTTACATAGCTGGGCAGACTGCCTGCCTGCGTCAAGTGGCCGCCCAAAATTCTTTTGGCCCGGGATTCGACCGCAGAGGGCTCTGCACATGTAGCCTCGCCAGGTGTCTTTGGCATCTGGGCGTGGCGAACGGTGATCAAAGATCCTTTGCACTTTGGGCCACGCGACGACGGCTCCCCGGGTTTGATCTGAGAACCGACACTTCGCGCGACCGGATCATTCGGGGCCAACGGCGCCGCACCCGGGTCGTGGAGGCACTCCCGGACCGCGTCCTACAGGCCGCGGCCCGCCTGCGAGACACCGCGATGTCGGGCGTCTCCGTCAGGGTCGCTGAGGACATTGCCCTCGACCCATCCGTGCCAGTGACGGTTCTCTATGCCACGACACGGCGGCACGACCGCTGAAGTGGGAGACGCTCGGGATGGGCGCGTTCCGACCGGGCGGACTGGTGTCAGCGGTCGGGGTCCGGAGCCCAACTCCAAGTGTTGGCCGGAGCAGGCCACACGTCGTCGGCCCGGGCCGTGAGTCTCGCTCTGGCATCGGCGTCGCGGGGCAGGGGCGGCGGTACCTACCGGGACAGGAACGCGGTTAGGATTTGGCGTGCGGCCTCAAGATCCGCTTTGTGGATCATTTCCGTCACCGTGTGGATGTAGCGCGTCCCAACCACGATCGCGGCGGCCCGCGCTCCAGCGGCGGCCTGTTGGGCTGCAGCGCCGTCCTGGCCGCCGGCGGCGAGCATGGTGCGCTGGTAGGGAATGCCCTCGGCCTCCGCGAGGGCCGCGATCTCCGCCACAAGGGCGCGGTCGGCGATGAAGCTCGAGTCGCGTAGATGGAGACCGAAGCCCTTACCCTGTTCTGTCGTCTTCTCCGGTTCGGGCACGCCCGGCGTGTCGCAGGCGAGCGTCGTGTCGATGCCGAGGCCGATGTCCGGGCGGATCGCGAAGGAGGAGGTGCGCGCTCCGCGGAGGCCCACTTCCTCCTGCACGGTGAAGGCCACATGGATCTCGCGGCTGCCACGGGCGTCGCCGAGCGCTCGAACCGCCTCGATCCCAAGCCAGCACGCGATCCGGTTGTCGAGCGCCTTCGAGACGATCTTCTCCCCCATCTCGCGGAAGGGCTCATCCAGGGTGACCATATCGCCAACTTGGATGCGCTCCTTCGCGGCCTCGCCGAGGCCCGTGTCGATGAAGAACTCCGAGAGCTCCGGCACTTTCTTTCGGTCTTCGGGCTTGGCGATGTGGACCGGCCGGCCCCCTGGGTTCATCACGCCCGGCAGATCGCCGGACGCCGTCGAGATCAAAACCCGCCGAGAGAAGAGGTTGCGGACGTCAAACCCGCCCACGGGCTGGACATAGGCAAAGCCCTTGTCGCTCACATGCGAGATCAGAAAGCCGATTTCGTCCATGTGGCAGAGGAGCATAACCTTCTCGCCCCCCGCGCCCCGCCGACAGAGGAGCGAGCCCATCGGATCGGTCGTGACCTCATCGAAGAGCTCTCCCACTTCGGCGCGGATGAGATCGCGCACTCGGTCTTCGTGGCCGGGCACCCCCGGCGTCTCGCACAGGCGCTTGAGCAAATCGAGGTTCATTGCCGTCCTTTCCGGAATTGGGTCGCGCCTCTGTCATGCCCCGTTCCGAGCGTGTTGAAAATGCGCTTCTCGCTCTCACTCGTCGGGCGGTAGGATGCCGAGGCCGCGGAGGTAGATGCCGGTGCCGGTTTCGAGCAAATCCTCGGCGGAGAACGGGCCCTTGGTGCCGGGGCGGGTTCGGGCAAAGAGCTCCACCACACCGTGGGAGAGCGCCCAGATGTGTTGCGAGACCATGACGGGCGGTGGGCGGCGGTCGACGGGAAGGTGGCGGGAGAGGCCCTCCGCAGCGCGGGTCAACACGCCGAACGCGCGGTCGGAGGCAGCCTTTAGATCCGAGTTGCCGGCAATCGAGACGCCGGATTCAAACATGCAGATATAGTGGCCGGGATTGTTGCGCGCGAAGGCGAGATACGCACGCCCGGTCGCCGAAAATGCCGTTAGTGCAGAGGGTTGCCCGCCATCATATGCGTGCTCCATGAGGTCTGCAAAAATCTGGAACCCTTGGAGGGCGGCCTCCTCGATCAGGTCCTCTCGGCCTTTGAAGTGGCGGTAGGGCGCTGCGGCCGAGACCCCGGCCGACCGCGCCGCCTCAGCAACCGTGAAGCCGAACGGACCTTTCTCGACGACCAGCGCCAAGGTCGCCTCAACCAGCGCCTGTTTCAGGTTTCCGTGGTGATAGCCCCGCCGCGATCCCCGATCACTCATCGAGGGTCCTTTGGTGGGCGGAGCCTCACGCGTGGCCGCCGGCCCGAGCGGCGCTGTTGCCCTCCGTTCGTGCGGCCAGCCGCCCCACGGCGTCGAGGAACGTGGGCGACGCTGAGTGGTGCAACATGTGCCCTTGCCCCGGCAGTCTCGTAAAGCGGGCGTCAGGCACAGCGCGGGCCAGCGGTCGGCTGTGAAGGCTGAGCAGCACGACCCGGTCGGCTTTGCCGTGCAGGATCTCGACGGGCATTTTGAGCGAGGGATAGTGCGGCACCATAGCTCGTATCTGGGGCTTCAACCGCGTCAGGTCCATGGCCGCCGCCCGAAGTTGCTTCGGACGAAGCGAGAGAGAAACGCCAATGCGCTCGAGATAGCCCTCCGGTGGCGCTGCCGGATGGAAGATCCGAGCGATCCGCCCCTCGATCCGGCTCTCTGGCGCCATGCGGGGCAACACGCGTGCGAAGATCGGCCCGATCACCGGCGCCGAGAGCGTGGTGTAGAGCGGACCGACACCGCCTGGCCAGAGATGCGAGGGTGCCGCGATCAGACAGAGCCCCGCGACGCTGTCCGGCCGCTCGAGCGCCCAAGCGAGCGCCACCGCACCACCGAACGACTGACCGATCAGGATGGCGCGCGGAAAGCCCACTTTCTGAGCGGCAGCGGCCAGGATCCTGGCCTGGACGCTCAGCTCATGCCCGTTTGCCGGCCGCTCGGAAAAGCCGAAGCCCGGGCGGTCGAGCAGAAGGACGCGGTGGCGCTTTGCAAGCTCCCGCGCGGGTCCGATCTCCCAGTCGAGCAGATTGCCGGCAGCACCGTGGAGCGCGATGACCGGCGGACCCTCGCCGAGTATCCGGTAGTGGATCTTGAGACCCTCTACCGTGACGAAATCGAACGTAGGGATCTCGGTCACGCCGCACCTCCGATCGCGTCGCGGTCGAAATGCGTAGTTTGGTAGATCTGGTTGATCCAGTTGCCATAAAGCAAGTGTCCATGGCTCCGCCAGCGGTTCTCCGGTGGGCGGGAGGGGTCGTCGCCCGGGAAGTAATCGACCGGCAACCGGATCTCGCCACCGGCGGAGACATCGCGGTCGTATTCGGCCTTCAGGGTCGCGCTGTCGTACTCGAGATGGTTGAACATATAGAGCGCCCTGTGCATGTCGTCCTCCACCAAACACGGACCAACGTCCTCAGATGCCATGAGAATGTTTAACCCGGCCGCAGCCGCGATGTCGCTTTCGCGCATCTCCGTCCAGCGGCTGACGGGCACCACGAAGTCGTCGGAGAACCCCCTGAGGTAAGGCGATGCCTGGTCGAGCCTGCGGTGGCGGAAACAGCCGAACGCCTTCGCAGAGAGAATGTCTTTCCGCACACCGTGGAAATGGTTCATCATCGCCATGCCACCCCAGCAGACGGCCATGGTGTGGTGCACGTTGGTCTGCGTCCACGCGAACACCTCGGCCAATTCATTGTAGTAGGTGACCTCCTCAAAGCCCAGATGTTCGATCGGCGCGCCGGTGATGATCAGGCCGTCGAACTTCTCGGAGCGCACATCGGCGAAGCGACGGTAGAAGGCCTCGAGGTGCTTGGCGGAGGTGTTGCGGCTTTCATGCTCGGACATCCGGATCAGCGTGAGATCGATCTGGAGGGGGGTGGCGCCGATCACGCGCGCAAACTGCGTTTCGGTCTCGGCCTTCTTGGGCATCAGGTTGAGAAGGCCGATCTGGAGGGGACGGATGTCCTGGCGCGAGGCGGTTGCGTCGGACATGACCATCACACCCTCGCGGGTGAGGACGTCGTAGGCGGGCAGGTTGTCGGGGATTTTGATCGGCATCGGGTCCTCCGGGCTGCCGGTCTAGCGTGCCTCGAGACGATCCGCCACGAGCGTGACGAAATCGTGAGGGGTGCGGATGTCGGCCATCGCCGCGGCCGGAACGGTCAGGCCCCAGCGTGCCGCGATCGCCGCATAGATCGGCAGGCGCCGTGACAAGAGCCGGCGAAACCCCCAGCGGATGAAGTGATCGGGATCGACGGCGCTGGGGGACAAACCGGTTGTGGCGAGGTAGTCCCCCCAGATCGCCAGCAAAAACCCCTCCTCGTAGTACATCGGCTTGGGGTCCTGGTCGAAGCGTTCGGCGAGGGTCTCGACGTCGTCCTCCGTCCCCTCGAGCCAGATCGGCAGGGCGGTCGCGGCCAGTGTCTGCATCACGGGGTCTTCCGGGTCCTCTGGGTTGACCACCTCGCAAAGCGACCCTGAACAGTCGGCGATGAAGTGGGGGTAGCCGTAGATGTCGCCCGCTTTCTCCGCGAAGGCGGCGACGTCCTTGGTGGCGGCAATCTCGGCCGCAAGGTGTTCGCGCTGGCGGGCGAGGTAGACCTCAAAGTCGAGCCCGCCCCGAGCGTGATCGCCCGGTTTGCCAAGATACGTCGAGAGGGGCGAGAGGTTCGCGAAGGTGATGTTCGATGCGATGTAGATCGAGTCGGACATGAGCAGCTCGCGCAGAAACGGCGTCTTCATCGCTTCGCGTTTGACGTTGTCGAGGATCCGCTCACCCATGTAGCGGGTGCCAATTCGGTAGTCGACGGAGTAGTGAAACCAGCCCCCGCTCTCGCGAAGAAGGCCCGAGATGCGGGTCTTGCCGACGCCTGACATTCCGAAGAGGGCGACGCGCTTGTGCTCGGCGCCGAGCCAAGCGTCCGGGGTATCGTAGAGCATTCGGCCTCTCGCGGCGTGTGGGCGCAGGCCTGCCTATCGGGTGCCAGCGCTCACTTCAAACCGAATCTCTGAGGAAGACGCCCGTCGAGGATCAGGAGGCCGAGCGCGATCGAGGCAAGGCCCATGCCCGCTGTCGGGGGCAGGGTTTCGTCGAGGACGAGCCAACCGAGAAGGATCGCGACCGGAGGGATCATCAGAGTGACGAGCATTAGGTTTGCGGAGCCGGCCAGCGCCAAGACACGGTAGTATAGGAGATACGCACCCGCTGTTGCGAAGACGGCGTAGTAGGCGATGGCCACCCAAGTCGAGAACGCCAGATCGAGACGCGGCAGGCCGTCCAGAATGAGGGCCGCCGGCACAGCGATCACACTCGACCCAGTCAGCATTCCCGCGGCGGCGAGCTCGGGCGCCAGACCCGACAGACGGCGCTTTGCCCAAACCGCGGCCAGCGCGTAGGAGATCGCTGCGCCCAGAACCGCGATCTGCCCGAGCGCGCGAATGTCGAGACCCGAGAGCGCTGCCGGCCCAATCGTCAGCAGAACGCCTGCAAAGCCCACACCAATGCCAAGCATGCGCGACGGCGTCAGACGTTCATCAGGCAGCAGCAGCGCGGCTGTCAGCGCCCCAAAGATCGCGGTTGAGGCATTGAGGATCCCGGCGAGCCCGCTCTCGATGTAGACTTGTCCCCAAGTGATCAGCCCGAAGGGCACGACGTTGTTCAAAAGGCCCATCACGAGCAGCGCGATCCAGGTTCCAGGGGCGCGCGGCACCGGGATGCGCCGGATCAGAACGACGGCCCAGAGGATCACGGCGGCCCAGGTCACCCGGTGTGCAACGACACTCGCCACACCGACTTCACGGAGCGCAACGGCAACGGACAGAAAGCTCGCCCCCCAAAGGAGGCTGAGGAGGATCAGTTCGGCCCAGGCTCGGTTCGACATCTGCATGCCGAACCGATAGGTGCGCGGGTCGCGCGACGCGACCCGGAAGCTGCGGGTTAGAGCTTGAAGCCGATCCGGAGCCCGACGCCGAGCGCCGTACCGTTGTCATAGTCGGTCAAAAGCACGTTCTCCGCATCGCCGAGGAAGTTGTAGGTCAGCCCGCCCGAGATCCGGATCCGGTCGGTCTCGTAGCGCGCCCCGGCGGTGAGGCCAATCCGCCCGTCCACCGGGCCGAGAGAGGTGAGCTCCTGTCCAGTTTGCGGTTCCCAGGTCACGGCGAACGAGCCGGCCCATTGATCGGTGAAGCGCTGTGCGACGCCAAGCGTGTAGGTGATGTAGTCCTCCTCGTAGGAGACGAGCGGGCGATTGTTGGGGGGGGCGAGCAAAGGATAGTTCGGGGGAGAGATCTCAAACTCCGACCAGTCGACCCAATGGATCTGCCCGAAGACGAGTGTGCTCTGCGTGACGCCGGTCTGAAAGTCCAGCGTCAGAGATTGCGGCGTGTCGATCTCGGTGGTCGAATCGACAACCGTGGTCCCGATGGTCTCCTCGGTGTCGAACTCGTGGCTGATCCTCGACCGGTAGGTGAGGGCCGCGCGGAGGGCGAACTCCGGGATCTCGTATGCCACGCCACCCATGAACCCGAACCCGAGGGAGGTGTCGGATTCGACGCGGTATCCGACATTGGGCGGGATGAACGTGAGCTCCGCCTCCGCTTCGATCGTCTGCGCGACGGGGCCGCCATAGACACGGAACCCGCCGCCGACCTCGTAGGAGAGGATCGCCGTCAGTTCGTAGCTCGTCAGCTCCGCGTTGGAGCCGTTGTAGATCTCGGTTCCGGTGAAGGGCGGCGCACCGTCGGCCGTTGCGTCGCTCTGATACTCTGTGTTGGCGCCGAGCGGTTGGCTGAAGATCAGCGCATAAGAGATCCTGTCCGTGATGTCCGCTTTAAAGGACGCGCCAAAGGTCGCGTAGTCCTCGAGGAGATCCCCAGTGCTGCCGGTTATCGGCAGATCAACAGGCGAGCCGACGAAAGAGCCCGGCACAGCCCCGTCGTCGCCAGAGAGGTCCGGCGTGACGTAGGTGACGCTGAACTCCAAGTAGCGACCCTCTTCAAAGAGAGTCGCGATCGACGGGATGTTGCGCTCGAGCCCGCCAGCCATCGCCGGCAAGCAACAGACCGAAAGAAGACCGGCAGCAATGCCGGACCTGTTGTGTCCCATACTGTCCCCCCATGTCGTGCGTTATTGCTCTTGAGGCGAGTATTGCACAGAACGTCTGGCCGCAAAGTCCTGACGTGGCGTCAGAAATCCTGAGTGCGTCAGTTTAGAAACAGTGTGCTCAGCCTTTCATCGCGTCGAGGGAGGACTGCAGGATCGTTGTCGCCTCGGCCTTGTCGCCCCAGCCGATCACCTTGACCCACTTGCCGGCCTCGAGTGCCTTGTAGCTTTCGAAGAAGTGCTTGATCCGGTCGAGCGTCTTCTCCGGCACGTCGCTCAGATCTTGGATCCCCGAGAGGAACGGGTCGACCTTTTCAACTGGGACGGCGATGAGCTTGTCATCCATGCCGCCATCGTCCTCCATCTTCAGAACGCCCACGGGGCGGCAGCGAATCACAGTGCCCGGGAACAGCGTGACATCGGTCAGGACGAGGACGTCTGTCGGGTCTCCGTCGGCGTGGAGCGTGTTCGGCACAAAGCCATAATTGCAGGGGTAGAACATCGCCGTGTTGACGATCCGATCGACAAAGACCGCGCCCGACTCCTTGTCGATCTCGTACTTGACGGGGGCGCCACCGCCCGCACCGCCTGGAATTTCAATCACGACGTTGATGTCCTCGGGCGGGTTCTTTCCGGCCGGGATCTTGTCGATGTCCATAGAAACAGCTCCTTCATAGGTCCGTCGCGGCGCCTAGCATGATGTGCATGGGCGGGGAAGGCCTCAGACCCGGGCGCGCGCCCGCTCCGCCCGGACGTTGACCGCGTTCGCGGAGAGGACGAGGGCGGCGCCGAGGACGAATGTCGCGACGAGCGGCTCATCGTAAAGGATCAGCCCGACGACGGCTGCGAGCGGCAGGCGGAGAAAGTCGAAGGGCGCGACGACGCTTGTCGGCGCATGATGAAGGGCATTGGTGATGAAGAAGTGGCCTGCCAGGCCGCAAGCCGCGATGAGGAGGAGGTAGGGCAGGCTCCCCCATGTGGGCCAGGTGACGCTGCCGAAGGCGGCGACGGTGACAGCGCCGAGCCCCGCCTGGATCACCGTCAGCCAAAACAGGATCGAGAGGGTCGTCTCACTCCTCGCGAGGCCTTTGGTTGCCATATAGGTGCCGGCAAAGAAGATTGCGGAGGCCGCACCGGCGAAGACGCCCGGGCCAATTGCAACAGTGCCGGGTCGCACGATGATCAGGATGCCGAGAAACCCGAGACCGGCCGCAAACACGCGCGCCCGCGTCATGCGCTCGCCCAGAAAGAGCGGCGAGAGCAGCGCAATCCAAAGAGGCGTGGTGAACTCGAGCGCGAGGACATTGGCGAGGGGCAGCACCGTCAGCGCATAAAACCAGAGGTTCTGCGCGGTGAAGTGACAGACATTGCGCAAACCGTGAAGGCCGAGCCGCTCTGTTCGCACCTCGTTGAGCCGCCCGAGGGCTGCGCCGATGACGGAGACGATCAGGATGCCGACGAGGGAGCGGAAGAGAAGGATCTCGAAGGTCGTGTGGACACCGCCTATCTCGCGCCCGGCCACGGCCATGGTCGTGAAGGACACGACTGCGCCGAGCATCCAAAGGGCAGCAACGATGGGGCGGGAGCGATCAGACATCGGCCCCTCCTAGATCCTATGCGCGGGGGACGAGCAAGGGCGGTTCATGGTGCGTCAATTTGGCCGTGCTAGAGATGTCCTCATGCGCATGCTCACTTGCCTTTGCTTCATGGCCTCCGCGGCATCGGGCGACCCGATCGACACGGTCGCAATGCTTGCCGACTGTCTGTCGCGTGGCGACCGCATCGATGTGATCGACGCCAGTCTTCAGGGTCTCGCCGCGCATGACACAAAGCTCCGCCGGGCGGACGCTGAGATATCGATGCGCCTTGTCACCATCCGCGACACCGCCCGGGTCGATGCCGGAGCGGCCGCGACCTATGCGGGCTATGAGGTGGAGCGCGAGGCCGTTCGTGCCGCACGTCGAAACGTCTCCGAGACGCGTCGCACCCTCCTCGAGGAGCGGCGGGCGCTCATCAGCGGATATGACCTGAAATGCGCCGGTAAGAGCTACACCGACGAGGAGCTTGACGCCGCGCGCGCGCTTCTCGAGGCGCCCGAAGGCTAGCTCACTCCCACTCGATCGTTCCGGGGGGTTTCGATGTGATGTCGTAGGTCACGCGGTTGATCCCGGTCACCTCGTTGATGATCCGCGTCGCGGTCTCTCCGAGAAAGTCGTGCGAAAACGGGTAGTAATCGGCCGTCATTCCATCGACTGACGTGACGGCTCGAAGGGCGCAGGCAAAATCGTAGCTCCGCCCGTCGCCCATGACCCCGACTGTGCGCACGGGCAAGAGGGCCGCAAAGGCCTGCCAGATCTCGTCATAGAGGCCGTGGCGACGGATCTGATCGATGAAGACAGCATCGGCGCGGCGCAGGATCGCGAGCTTCTCCGCCGTCACCTCGCCCGGGCATCGGATCGCGAGACCCGGGCCGGGAAACGGATGGCGGCCAACCAGTGCAGCCGGCAGCCCAAGCTCGCGCCCAAGCGCGCGCACCTCGTCCTTGAAGAGCTCGCGCAGCGGCTCCACGAGCTTCAGGCCCATCTTTTTCGGCAGACCTCCCACGTTGTGGTGGCTCTTGATCGTGACGGAGGGGCCGCCCGAGACGCTGACGCTCTCAATCACGTCGGGATAGAGCGTTCCTTGGGCGAGGAATGTCGCGCCCTCAAGCTGCTTCGCCTCCGCCTCAAAGACCTCGATGAAGAGGCGGCCGATGGTCTTGCGCTTGGCC
>JBCCWM010000077.1:0-13926 GCA_039193505.1 Pseudomonadota bacterium
AGCCGCGGCCGGGAGAGCCGCGGCGAGCCCCCCCAGCACAGCAAGTGCGGGCGCCACGGCCCGCCACGCGCGGATGCCGGCCGATCCGCACGACTGCCCAACTCTGCCGATCATGTTGACCTCTGTTTCCGCTTCTCTAGGCTCAGGACTCATAACCAGAATATGACGGTGGCCGCGATGCATGTGGCGCTCATGAAGGTATTGGCGCATCGGTCGTAGCGCATGGAGATCCGGCGCCAGTCCTTAAGGCGTCCGAACAAGCGTTCGACGAGGTTGCGCCGCTTGTAGAGGTTCGCGTCATAGGGAATGGGCTCGACGCGGTTCTTGCGGGGAGGGATGCAGGGGGTGATGTCGCGTTCATCGAGAGCGTCGCGCAGCCAGTCCGCGTCGTATCCCCGGTCAGCGATCAGGGCATTCGCGTTCGGCGGCAGGTGGCCGAAGACGTGCTTTGCGCCTTCATAGTCGCTGATCTGCCCCTCTGTGAGCAGTAATATCAAGGGCTTGCCATCGCCGTCGCAGACTGCGTGTAGCTTGGAGTTTAGCCCGCCCTTGGTGCGCCCGATACGCCGCGGAGCAGCCCCTTTTTGGCCAAGCTCGCTGCTGTTCGGTGGGCTTTCAAATGCGTGGCATCGATCATCACCGTGTCTGCCGCGGTGCTTTGGGTGGCCAGTTCTGCGAAGATGCGGTCGAAAACACCCGCCTGCGACCAGCGCACGAAGCGGTTATAAAGCGTCTTGTGCGGCCCGTAGACCGGCGGCGCGTCCTTCCACATCAGTCCGTTACGGATGACATGGACGATTCCGCTGATCACCCGCCGATCATCGACCCTGGGAACGCCACGCGGCTTGTTCGGAAGAAGCGGTTCAAGGCAAGCGAATTGCGCTTTGGTGAGCCAGAAGTGGTGGTCAGCCATAGAACACTCCCAACATTTGGGAGTTTGCATCACATCTCAGGCGCCATGGGAACCCTGTTTATAGGTCCTGAGCCTAGGTCGCGGGCACCGCTCGCGCCAGACCCGCTCGCTCACGGATCGCAGCCGAGCGTCGCGCCGCCGCACCCGGCGACACCGTGCTTGCGACCGAGCCTCGCGTCCATTCCGCCCTTATGGGTGCTTCGAAAGGGGCCAGGTGTCCCGAACGGTCGAGACCTCGGGAAGAGAAGTGCGATAACGAGACGCTCCATGCCCACATGGGACGCGCTCAACGACCGGCAAACCGCCCGTGCACCGGTCGGTGCGGTCGAGCCTGTGGTGGTGCGGTTGGATGACGAGGTCTCGGTACGGCCGCTGCCATCACTGTGATGCATTGTTGGCAGATCGACATGTGCGGGGGCTATCGGCCTGACACAGCCGCCTCGGACCGCGCAAACGCGGAGAAGCTCAAGACGTGCGGCGTCTGGATCGAGGATGGCGACGTCCGGGTCGACCGGACACAGATCGCCGACTTGGCCCGCTACATCCCGCAAGCCTTCGACCGCGACGCCCATGTCGGCCTTTAGGTCGACCAACTGCGCGACACATCCGAGGAGCCATATGCCGGCCTCATCCAGCATTGCGCGGCGCTCGGGCTCACCAAAGTCGGCCACCAAAGCGTCGTCGCCTCGATGGGCGTCCCGCGCGACGCGCTGCCGACTCGGGACGACACCCTTCAAGGTGCCCCTCCTCGACGACCCAGACATGGTGATCGGACCAAAACGCGCAAGCACCTCCCACGCTCAAGACCCAGATCCTTGTCTCCGACAGGAGCTGCGCGGCCTCTCGGAGCCCGCAACATGTGCCAATGCCCGAGGCGGAGCTTGCCGTGACGGGCATCTGCTCCGGCGTTGGCGGGATGCTGGCCGAAGAGCAGGGAGAGAACCCCCGCTCCTTCCACAAGCGCGCCTCGGGCCGCGTCGGCTTCCAGCGGGGCATGCTCGGTGCGGTGCACGCGAACCACTTCATGAGCGGCAGATGCGCGCGCGGGCAGGAGGTGAACGGCAAGATCGCCCGTGCCTGATGCCTCGCGACGGAGTGGCCGCGCTCTCACGCGCCTGCACTCCCGACCGACCGGATGTTCGCCGATGAGGTGCGCGCCAGCGTGGGCGGCCCTGCGATCAGCGACAAGCTCTCGGTGCAGCACAATGAGAAGGACATCGATGCGGCCCTCGCCGTCACAGGCGACGACATCATCCTCGACGGTCGCCGCGCCGATCATCCTCTTCGACATCGTCTCCGCCCCGACGATCTCGGCGCTCGCCCGCGGGCGGCGGCGCCTCGACAGCCACGGGCGCCCGGATGGCAGCCTCGCGATCACATGCGGCTTGCCCAAACCCAAGGATTTCATCAAGGCACTGGCGTTCGGCGCAGACGCCAACGCCCTTTCGAACGCCGCCATGCAGGCGATCGGGTGCAGTGCCCTGCGGGCCAGCCACACCAACACTTGCCTTGTGGAGATCGCACCGCAAACGCACCACCTTGTCAGCCGGGTCGCGTCCAGGAGCTCAGAAGCCGCTGCAATTCATGGCCCGGCCCCGCGGCCACAGCCATCTGAGCGCGTTCTGCCAGCACGACCTCACAACTTGGAGACCCGATGTGGCGGATCTTTCCGGCGTGTCCTATGGTGAAGTTGGCCGAAGGGTTTTGGGGGGCCACAGATGTCGAGATCCGCGTCGCTGTCCTGTCTGGTCCTCGGGTTCGCGATGCTCTGGATCCCGGTCGGACAGCACGCGTTTCTCACGGCGCACTGGATGAAGCTCGGCACGTTTATGGCGCCCTTTCTGGTCTTCGTGGCGCTCAGCTCGCGCGAGCCAGGGCGCGGCGTGGACGGCGCCCTCGTCTCGCTCGCGCTCCTCATCGCCTACATCATCCACCAGTTCGAGGAACATTGGGTTGATCTCACCGGGTCCGTTTTCGCCTTCAAGGCGTTCCTCAACGGCTCTTTGGTGGCAGCGCTCGGCGCGGCGGAGGGAGCTGAGATCCTCTCGGACGCCGGTATCTTCGTGATCAACACGTCGCTTGTCTGGCTCGTCGGCGTTCTGGCGATCTGGAGCGCACCGCGCCACATGTTTCCAATGCTCTGCATGACATCGATAGTGCTCGTGAACGCGGTCAGTCACACAGCATCGGCAGCGCTCAGCGGCGCCTACAACCCGGGCCTTCTGACATCCATCCTGCTGTTCTTTCCGTTGAGCATCGCGGCCTATCTCTGGTCCGTCCGGACGGGGCGCGCGCGCTGGACGGATGTGTGGCTGAGCATCCTATGGGGATTTCTCGGGCATGTCGTGATGATCGCGGGCATGATCCTCTCGGGCTGGTTTCAGGTGCTCCCGGAGCCTGCCTACTTCGTGGTCCTGATCGCCTATGCAGCCTCTCCAATTGCCCTAAGGCGGCCGCCCCCTTAGGCACTGTACCCAACCGGGGCTCGTCAAGATCCATCGCACAGGACGGCCCTCGGGATCGACCACGGCGTGGATCGCCCTGATCAGAGCACCGCCTGTTCAGTTGAGGTGCCAGTCGCCATGGCGCAGTGTCGATCGCAAGTGGCAGAGCCGATCATTGCTGTATTCCGCTGGTCTCTCTCTGACGCCGCACCGAAAACATTGTGCCAAACCCCGGCTCTGCGCGAGGGCGTGACGCGATTGAACAGCGTGGTCCGAGGACCGCCGACCCTCCCGCAACGAGCCCTCCCTCGATCACGCGCCGGCAGTCGCGGCGCGGCACCCCATGTGGCGTCTTCGGCAAATTTGGGCTGGATCAACGACCACCCTCAATCCGTCGGACCGCGCCTCTACATCTCCGCCTCCGGCCTCGGCGACGCGGGTCGGGCCGGTGTTCCAGCGTGCCTCTCACCCACGGGCACACCGCACAAATCCTCTGATGCCAATGGTACGAAAGTTGTCGGCGACGCAGCACGGATCGCACCGTGAATCCATCGCTTATAGAGCGATCCGTCGGGGAGAGATGCCGTGCGCCGCCGGTCGCCTCATGGCACTCTCGACGATGCTGTCCTCGATGATGCGCGGCGCCACCACCCTAGCCTTCCATCGATTGCTGCGAAAACGACACCTGTTCGCCCGCCATCGATGGCTGCGCAACATGCTCTGCGCCATGGCACTTCGACCGATGGCTCGCTCATGTCTCACTTTGCGATGCCCACGCCTACGGGCAACGGGGCCGGTCGAAAACGCCGATGGCCGCCTCCGCAGGTGGCTGCCTCGCGAACCACAAATCGACCCCACACCAGACGCCGAGATCGCGCCGATCTTTAACGTCACTCCCAGAATTTGCCGCGCTCGGCGCCCCTCGGTCGAAGCCGTCCCCACCGAGCCGGGCAAAAACATCAAACTGTGCATCGCTCGCGGGCGGTGGTGCGCAATCCGCAGGAACCCACGCTGGCGTGGGGATATCATCGGGATCTCCGTTGAGGAAGGGTGTTCGAGCTCAGAGTTGGGCGCGCGCGGCGGGGGCGCCATCGGCCGATGGCCTCGCGGGAATGGCGCAGCGGGCGGACGCCAAGGTGAGGCAGGCGCCTCGGAACGGGCCGGTGAAACTCGCGACGACAGCAAGTCTTCCGCAATTCGGGCCGGGCAGTTGCGCTCCGGCCCGTCGACCTCTGCCTCGTGAGTGCCGTACGCAAGGGTGTCGAGGACGATCTCCTCCGGCGGCAGGTCATCGAGGACACGCGCCCCTCGTGCTCCACGGATCGATGGATCGAGGGTTTGGCCGGGGCAGACGCGGCTCCGGTCGTCGACGATGGTGCGCACTCGGACGCGCCGGCGATCGGTCGCCCAAGCTGCCCATCGACCATCTCCGCATCGGCCGGTCAGGCCCCTGCGGGACATGCCGGTGCGCTTGTGTCGTGTGTTGGTGCAGACCGACAGTCCCGGGGCCGGTCGGAGCGCTTGTGGCCGACCACGAGCCGCCCACGAGGCGGCAGCGCGTGCCGGCCCAGATCGCCATGGCTGCATCGCCCCGCTCTTTCGTGCGCCTGATTCAAGCGGTAGAGGCCGAGACCGCCGCACCGCTCGCGCAAATCCGACAATCCGGCACGCCCGCCCGTCGCTCAGGCCGACCTCCCTCGCAAGACCCCCAAAGAGCGGAGCGCTGATTGTCAGCGGTCCGACATCGGCGCATCCGCTCGGCGTCGACCCGCTCGAGCCTCGCGGTTCTCAGCCACCACCTTGCTCAATCGCCTGGCCTTGGGCGCGCCCGACATCTTCCGGCGGCTCTCCATGGCGGCCGAGCCTGTGCGGCGACGCCAGCAGATGGCACCCCTCTTCGCACCGGCCTCACCCGTCTTCACCAGACCGATCATCTGATCCTTCGTGAACCGCGGCCATGTCATGGGTCCTCCTGCTCCGCCCGGTCAAAGGCGGAAACCTCCGGATCGCACTCGCCCGAGTATCGGGGGAAGGTCAGTCCACCTTGTTCCGCGCTGGATCGTGGCGCGGGCTCGTCTCCCCAATCGACCTGAACGCCGAGATCCGGTGGGCTGCTGGGCGCGCGCAATGGCAAGGCACGTCGGCGCCGGTCGGCGTGGCCTGTTCGAGACGCTCAGCCGTCCGGCGCTGAAGCGGCTGCGCGCCGTCCTGAGAGTACATGTCGAGCGCGACCGCCATGTCGAGATTGCCAAGCACCATCACAAGATCCCGCACGGGCTCCTGAAGAGGAAGCTCTGCGCGCAGGTGACGACCCGCACGGTCGAGACCTCCCATGAGAACCGGAGAGGTGCCGCCCCAGTGCGGACCGCCGACCCGCGACCATACCCGAACCCCTTGCCGCAAGCGCCTCTCGCCACACCGGGTCCCCGGCGCGAGACGGAGCCATCGGGACGCCATGGGTCCGAGAGGATCTGGCGACGGCGCTGGACTGAGTGCACTGGTCCACACACGAACGCGCCCGCAGACCCTATTCTGGGGATCAAGACCCAAACGACAGAGGGGGTCGGCGCTGCCTCGGCAGCGTCGCCTGACAAAGTCCTATGGCCGCGACTCGGCTGAGGCGGCGGGCACTCGAGATCGGCGGCGCGGTGTGGACCGCGCGACCCGACCCTCAAGAGCGCGCCGCGGCGCGCTTTACCGGTCCAAGCGCCGTGCGGAGCACCGCCCCCGACAGGCCGGCGCCACACGGCGTTTTCATGCGCACTCCTGCCGGCCAATGGGAGAAGCCGGGAATCTCCCACCGGAACGTCCGCGGATCGGAGGTTTTCCCTCAAAAAGAAGACGGGCTCGACCACCCGGCACAGACGCGGCTGCGTGAGGTGAAGCGCCATGGCAGGGCGCTCGTCGGGCGAAGCGCTGATCCTCCTCTCCCTTCGTAGTACCGCCACGGCGTCGCGGGTGTCAGCCACGCCGAATGGCTGGGCCTCCTGATCGACCACGTTCTGTCGGCGCCTGCGCGACCCCGCATGCGCGTCGCCTCGACGGAGACGCACTTCCGGCGCGACGGGCACGTCGATATGAGACGCACCTGCGGTGCGATGCGAAGGTCCGGATGCCCTGCACACTCGACAAGGCGCGGGTCGAGGACGTTGCCGCCAGAACGTGGATCAGAGTGCACCTCGCGGATCGCGGACCCTTGCAGTGTCGGACAGACCTGGCTCGCCTCTGCGCCTGGACCGAAGGCCTGCCATGACGGTCGGACGGTCCTCTCCCATCGCCGGCGGAAGCTCTCGGCTGAACAGAAGCCTGACCAGACGGGAGCGTCCAGCCCCTCTTCTGCAAACGCATGGCGACCGACCTTCTGATCCCAGATGACGGAGGCCCCGATCGGCTCAGCGCCGGGACCTGATGGAGATTATTGAGGGCCGTGACGCCCGGCCGGCTCCCAATCGACGCCTGTGATGCCATCCTCGACGAGCACACCTTCGGCCGCTCTGAGCGATGCTGTGCATCGCTTAGAGCCAGTCGACGCCGGTCTAGGCACGCTCATCCTCGACGCTCCCGGTCCTCCCCCCGGGGCTGCGAAAGCCCCGCGACGCCGCCATCGGAGGGGATCCCAAAAGACGGCCCGCGGCCCGTCGCGCGCCCCATGGTCAGCACTGTCAGGGGCACGCCCCGCCGCTCCCGGCGAAGGCCTCCCGCCCCTGGCCCGCGCGCTGTCGACCGCCATCGGATCGCGCCAGCCACAGCCACCAGGACGCCCGCCCCCCCCCGCTGGAACGACCGTCCGGCGTCCTCTCGATGCTCAGCCGCGCGCGCGACGCGTCACGGGTCATTCGGCCACGCGACCGGCCCGCCTTCCGCGACCCAGTCCGAGAAACCGTCTTTGAGATGTGCCGCCTCGAACCCCATGTCCTGGAGCGTCGCCACTGTCAGCGCTGAGCGCCAGCCGGATGCACAGTGAAACACATAGGTCGCATCCTCCCGGCCGAAGATGTCCTTGAAATAGGGGCTGTCGGGGTCGATCCAGAACTCGACCATACCGCGCGGGGCGTGGACGCTGCCGGGAATGAAGCCGGAGCGTTGACGCTCCCGCACGTCCCGGATGTCGACGATCACCGTGTTCGGATCGCTGTGCCGGGCGAGGAGATCGCGCGTCTCCACCTCCTCGATCCGCGCCCGAGCCTCGCGCACCATGTCCGCCGACGTTTTGATCAAAGCCATTGCACCCGCGCCCCCTTTGCCTCCGGCCAACGTTGACACAGCCGAGCGGAAGAGAACACGGTGATCGGGTCGCGCGTGGGAGAGCCTGGTGAACACACACCACACCAAATCGCTTTGGGAGAGCTCAGCCACAGAGGCGCCCGTGGCCGGCACCCTTGAGGGCGCAGAGGTGGAGACGGCCATCGTCGGTGGCGGCTTCACGGGGCTATCGACGGCGCTCCATCTGGCTGAGGCTGGACGGACCGCACTGGTGATCGAGGCTGCCGGCATTGGCAACGGTGGGTCCGGTCGGAATGTCGGGCTTGTCAATGCCGGTGTGTGGCATCCGCCCGCCAAGGTGCGCGAGGCACTCGGGCCGACTTATGGCGACAGGTTTCTCAAGTTCTTCGGGGACGGGCCGCAAACGGTGTTCGATTTGATCGAACGCCATCAAATCCGTTGCGCTGCCACGCGGACCGGCACGCTCCATGCCGCGCACGCGCCGCGCGGAATGGCCGATCTCCAGGCGCGCCATGACGCCTGGGCCGCGATGGGGGCCCCTGTCACCCTTCTCGATCGGGCGGAGATGGCGGAGATGGCGGGCACCCGCGCCTTCTTCGGGGGTCTTCTGGATCGGCGGGCGGGCACGATCAACCCGATGGCCTATTGCCGCGGTCTTGCCCGGGCCGCCGTCGCGGCGGGGGCACGGATCGCAACGGACACGCCGGTGACCGGCCTCCGGCGCGAGGGGACGGGCTGGCGGGTCGAGACCGAGCAGGGAGTAATTGGGGCCCGCACGGTCGTCCTCGCAACGAATGCCTATACAGATGGGCTATGGCCGGGGCTCGCGCAGTCCTTCACGCCAATCCACTATTTCCACCTCGCGACGGAGCCGCTGGGGGCTTCTGGGGCACATATTCTTCCAGACCGGCAGGGCCTCTGGGACACCGGGCGGATCATGGTGTCGGTCCGGCGCGACGCGGAGGGGCGTCTGCTCCTCGGCTCGATGGGGAGGGCGCGGGGCGCGTTGACCCGTAGGTGGGGGGCGCGGCAGATCGCGCGGCTCTTCCCGGAGCTCGGCCCGGTGGCCATCGAGGAGGTCTGCGACGGACGCATCGCCCTCACGCCCGACCACCTGCCCCGGATCTGCGAACTCGACCGAGGTCTCTACACTGCCATCGGCTACAACGGGCGCGGGATCACGACGGGCACCCTCTTCGGTCGCAGTCTCGCGGGTCTGATCGCCGGCGACGATCCGGCCGATCTCCCCCTGCCGGTCCTGCCTCTCCCGAAACTCGGCCGCGCGGGCGCGATGGCGCACGCCTATGAGGCCGCCTTCACCGCCCAGAAACTCCTGCGAAGCCTCTGACGCACGTCGCCACAGGATCGAAGATCCGAACGCCTACGCCAGCCGGGCACGCGCTTCGCGACCCATTGGTCAACACGCCATGGCGTGGATCGCGTCCGCAAAACAGCGAGCGGTGACAACGCTCTCTATTGGCTGACCGATGCGCAGATGGCGCGTCTGGAGCCGGCCTTTCCGACGTCCCGCGCCCCAAGCAGGTGATAAGCGTGTACTCAGAGGCATATTCTTCATCGATCGCAATGGCTTGCGATGTCGGGACGCGCCGGCTGCCGATGACCCGTCGAAGCCACTTTAGAACCGCTGGGAGCGATGGACCATGACGGACATCCTTGCGGGTATGCCGCCGGATACGGCTGATCGAGGCGCCGGAACCGGCACGCTTATGATCGACCGCAATCGGGCGAACGCCATGCATTCGAGAGAGAGCCCAATCACCTCTTCAGAGTACGCCGGACGGCCTCCGGCCTGTCACTGAAGGGCGGCTCATGGGGCGGGCTGAATTCGACGTTGCACGCTTTGGCGGATGCGTTGGGCCGGACGGTGCTAATCTGCACGCCGGCGGGTCGGCGCAGCGATGACATCGGCGCACGGGCGCTGCTGGACAGCCGTCCGCCCACACAACACAGGCTGGCAGACCGCGGACATGACGCCGACGGGTATCACCAAGCGCTCGAAAACATGGGGGCAGAGCCCTGCATCCCGTCCCGAACGGGCCGCACGGGGCCATCGAGCACAACGCCGCTTGCGACCGCCACAGGATCGACAACGGCGTCGCCCGGCTCAAGGCCCGGAGGCGCGTGGCACCAAGCCATGCCAGATGCCCGAAGGTCTTCCCGATCGCCTGCACCCTCGCCGCCGTGGTCCTCTTCTGGCTGCGGGCACTGACCCTAGATCGACACGCCGCACCCGGCAGCCAGTGCCGCGGACACGTCGCGGGGCAGGCCGCGACAGAGGCGGCGCCCAGCGGCACAGAGTTTGTCACACCGGGGCTCGCGTACACCGCGAACTGCCGGTGTGAGACCGGATGCACCCTGTCATTGCCGGAAACGCACCACGTCCCCGGCAGCCTGCCAAGCCGTTGTTGGTACGCACAAGAGCGTCCACTCGGCAAAGGGCAGACGGTCGGGAGCCCCGTCCGCTCAGGTCGACCACCCTCAACACGACCTCGGGTCGAGCGACAGTCCTGGCCGTCTGGCACGACGGAGCTGATACGCGCGCCCTCACCAACCCGTGACCGCTCCGGCGAACGCAACTTTAACGCTCTACCGCTCTAAAGCGCACACTTGGAACTCTTGCACGCGGTTGCCATGCTGTCGGCACTCTCCAACCTGCGCGTGGCCACGCAGCTTGGTCTCAGCTTCGGTCTTTGTGCGCTCTGCACTCTGATTGCATGCACCATCGGGTGGTGGGAGTTTCGGGCCGCGACCCATGCGATGAGCGACCTGGTCGCGGAACGATCTGCGCAGGCGCAAATGGCCAGTGACGTGTCCACCGCCACCACGCGGCTGCTCAATCTGACGGAGGCGATCCCCGACGCCCTGACCCCCGCCGAACTCGACACCATCGTCGCAACGATCGAGGGGGAAATGGCCGCCCTCGGGCGGCTGACGGGCGGCTCGGCGAGCCTTGCCACCAAGTTGGAGACCTTCTCGGCACTCAAAACGGACATGTCGGCGCTACACATTCATGGTCTCAATCTGACGGCGGAGCGCGACCGACTGGTCGCCGACGCGCTTGCCCGTCACGAAACCCTCGTCACTGCGTTGCGCGATCCCGTGGACATTGCCCTCATCGAGATGGTCATCGCATCCGGCGAGATCTCGGAGGTCCATGCCCTTCAGACCCAGGCTCTCGCCCGCGATCTCTCTGCGGACCTCGTTCGGGTGGAAAGCGTGGTGCAATCCTGGTTTCAAGTGCGGTCCGCCCCCGACGCCCCAGCGGGCAGTGCGCGGCCCATCGACATCGATGCCGTTCGCGCCAAAGTCGAGGCGCACATCGCCGAGATCCAAAGCGCGCTCGAGACCGGAAAGCGGGCCCTCCTCGAGGGTGGGGTCAATCGCATCAACGCCTATTTTCTTGCACGGGCAGAGGCCAACATGGCCGTCGGCATCCTGGTCGCTGCGGCGACGGCCACCGACCTCGCGCAGCTCAACCGATTCGAGGAAAGGTTCGTCGCCGCAATCGCCGAGGTCGACGGCGCGCTGGAGCAGTTGGCACTGCGGGGCGAAGCGGTCGACGGCAGCGTGGGGGCGATGGCCTATCTCTCGGACGGCCAGTCGGGGAGCGCGCAGATCTTCGATGTCCGGCGCAGGGCAATTGCGCAGACAGAGGCCATGGCCGCTGTCCGGACCGAGGCGCGCGAGGCCGCGGCCGGTGTCAACGCCTATGGCGCGGAGACGGCGGCGGCGACCAACCGCGCCATGGCCGCAGCGGACGCCGCGCTTGCCGCGCGTCTCCATGTGCGGCGGTGGGTTCTGGTGGGCATCGGGCTCGCAGCGACGGCCCTCGTGTTCAGCGTGCTCGCCCTCCAGCGCCAGCTCCTGATCCGCCCCCTCGCCGAGATAGCGCTCGCCGCCGAAGCGCGGGGGCAGGCGCCAGCGACGCTCCACTGTCTCGCTCAGCGCAATGAAATCGGCGCTCTAGCCCGCGCGGTAGAGGCTGGGCGCGCGAGCGTCGATGCCGCACAGCGCCTCAGGATGGCGCTCGATGCCTGCAAAGCGATGGTCCTGGTCTGCGATGCCGACGGCCGCTTGGTGCACGCAAACCCAGCGATGGCGGCATGGCTCGACCAGGCCGCGGCCACAAGCACGGTTCCGCCATTCTCCACAGGCGCCCCTGTCGGGCCCTATGCCTCCGTCTTTGGTCTCAGTCTGGCCGACGGCGTGCCCGTCCCAATGTCGATCCGCGGCAGCTTTGCCAACTGGAGCTTCGAGACGTTCTGTGCGGACGTCTCGGATTCCGATGGCCACAGGATCGGTGCGGTGGTCGAGGTGACCGATCGAACCGGCGAGATCCGCCGAGAAGGGGAGATCGATGCCACAATCGACGCGGTGCTGGCGGGCGCCCTCAGCCACCGCGCCGACATCGCCACCCCGGGCGTCGAGGGTGTGAACCGTCTCGCCGACATCATGGAGGGGCTCGTCGGGCGTCTGACCGAGGGCTTCCAGGCGCTCGCCGAAGGCGACCTCGCGCAGCGCTCGGCCCTGCCGGGCGGCGGCGCCTTCGTGGAGCTCAAAGACACGATCAACACCGCCCTCGACCGGCTCGACAGCGCCATCGACGCCGTGCGCCGCGCCGCCGACACGGTGGACGAGGGGGTGGAGGCCCTCGGCACCCAGGCCTCGCAGGCCCGGACGCTGATCAGCCGGACCTCGAGCGGCCTCGGCAGCACTGTGGAGGAGCTGGCGAACGTCTCGCGCGTGGCGCAGGAGACGACGACTGCGAGCGACGCGACCGCGGAGCTCGCCGCGGATATGGACCTCGCCGCACGCGGATGCGCGACCTCGATGGAGGATGTCTCCGCCCAGATCGACGCCCTCTGCAAGGCCGTCGAGGAGATCGCGGGGCTCACCGGGCGCATCGACACGGTCGCGACCGAGACGCAGATGATCGCGATCAATGCGGGGATCGAGGCGGCCCGCGCCGGCGAAAGCGGTCGCACATTTGCCGTCGTCGCCGAAGAAGTGCAGAGCCTCTCGCTCCGCGTGGCGGAAAACGCCCGCACCATCGGCGACATCGTTGCGAGGTCGCAGGAGCTTGCGACGACCGGAGCCGGCACGGCACGCGGCGCGCATGCGGGCATCACGGACCTCGCAGCGATGGCCAAGGGCCTCCGCACGCAAATGTCGGACCTGAATGTCGAGGCGCGGGAGCAGGCTGCCGCCGTCGGCCGCATCGATCAGACGGTGGACACCCTCCGCGACAGCCTTGCCGAGACGGAGGCCGCGTCCAAGGCCTCAGACAAGATCGCCAGCAACCTGGCTGGGGCGGCGGCCCATCTGCGCAGCCGAATGGCCTTCTTTCGCACAAGCGCGCCGGAAGCGGCTGAGGGTCGCGCCAGCTAGAGCGGTAGCCGATCCTTCTGGATCGTATCCCACGGCTTGGACGTGGTTTGCGCCTTCACTGGCTGGAACGCTGCCGCTCGAAGCAGCACCGGGACTGAGCTACACAATTCGCCTTCACCGCTGGTCGAAGTCCGATCCAGCGTCAGCATGAGCCGACATGATCTGACCGACGTCGAATGGCAGGTGATTGAACCGTCACTGCCGAAGAAACTTCGAGGCGTGCCGCGTGTCGATGACCGGCGCGAGCCGAACGACATCTTCCGGGTGCTGTGTACAGGTGCGCCGTGGCGCGATCTGCATGAGCGATACGGCCCGCCCACCACCTGCTACAATCGCTTCGTGCGCCGACAAGAAGCAGGTGTGTGAGATCGGATGAGGGACGCCGTCACCGCCGCCTACGATGGCGATACCCAGATGATCGACAGCACGTCCGTGCCGCGCCCACCAGCAGGCAGCGACGGCAGAAAGGGGGGCGCGTTCGTTGTCAGGGTCGCTCCCGAGGCGGCGTCGCGACAAAAGCCCACACAGTCGTCGATGGGTAAGGTCTCCCGATCCGGTTGAGGCTGACTTCTGGGCAAAGCCACAACGGGCAAGCCGCTGACGGTCTGCTTGACCATGTGGGTGTCGGAACCATTCTGCTCGCTCAAAAGGCCAGCGATGCGGATCGCAACCGGGCGTCTCTTCGCGAGATGGGGGCGTTCGCAAATGTCCCGCTTAACTCCAGTCGCGGGTCGAAGCCGTACATCAGCACATGGCTCCACCGCGAGCGCAATCTCGTAGAGCGCTTTTTCTCCAAGCTCAGACCAGCGCCCGAAGGGGCTGCCTCACGACGGGGGGTCGCAGGGAAGGGTCGGCGTCGGTCCGTGGAGACGACATGGAGAGGGTTTCCATGGGGGCGGCGATCCCGCTTCGGGCGGAGGTCACGGGGGAGGATCC
>JBCCWM010000078.1:0-13844 GCA_039193505.1 Pseudomonadota bacterium
GCTTCCCCTGAGTTTTGTGGTGCGCCGGACAGGCGCAAAGATTGGTGGCTCAGTCGTCGCCCTGCTGCTTCAGCGCCGCGCCGAGAATGTCGCCGAGGGACGCGCCGGAGTCCGAGCTGCCGTACTGCTCGACGGCCTCTTTTTCCTCCGCAATCTCGCGTGCCTTGATCGAAAGGCCGAGCCGGCGGCTGCCCTTGTCGATGTTGGTCACGCGTGCGTCGATGTGATCGCCGACCGTAAAGCGCTCCGGTCGCTGCTCGCCCCGGTCGCGGCTGAGGTCGGAGCGGCGGATGAAGGACTTCATGCCGTCGTACTCGACCTCGATCCCGCCATCCTCGATCTTGGTGACGGTGACAGTGACGACAGCGCCCCGCTTGATGCCGGAGGTCGCCTCTTGGAACGGATCGGAGCCGAGCGCCTTGATCGAGAGCGAGATCCGCTCCTTCTCGGTGTCGACATCGGTGACCACGGCCTTGACCAGATCGCCCTTGTTGAAGTCCTGGATCGCCTCTTCCCCGGACCGGTCCCAGGCGATGTCGGAGAGGTGGACCATCCCGTCGATGTCGCCGTCGAGACCGACGAAGAGACCGAATTCGGTGATGTTCTTGACCTCGCCCTCGACCTCGGTGCCGATCGGGAAGCTCGCCTCAAAGTTCTCCCAGGGGTTGCCCTGGGTCTGCTTCAGGCCGAGCGAGACGCGTCGCTTGCTGGTGTCGATCTCGAGCACCATGACCTCGACCTCCTGAGAGGTGGAGACGATCTTGCCCGGGTGGACGTTCTTTTTGGTCCAGGACATCTCCGAGACGTGCACGAGACCCTCAACGCCCGGCTCCAGCTCCACGAAGGCGCCGTAGTCGGTGATGTTGGTGACGCGTCCGGAGTGCACGCTCTCGAGCGGGTAGCGCTCCTCAACATCGGACCAGGGATCCGCCATCAGCTGCTTCATTCCGAGACTGATGCGTTGAGTGTCCTTGTTGATCTTGACGACCTGGACTTTGACGGTCTCGCCGATCGTCAGGATCTCGGAGGGGTGGTTGACGCGGCGCCAGGCCATGTCGGTCACGTGCAGAAGGCCGTCAACACCGCCCAAGTCGACAAAGGCGCCGTACTCCGTGATGTTCTTGACCACGCCGTCGACGGTGTCGCCTTCCTTGAGGCGGGCGACGATCTCGGCCCGCTGCTCGGCGCGGCTCTCCTCGAGGATCGCACGGCGCGAGACGACGATGTTGCCGCGGCGGCGGTCCATCTTGAGGATCTGGAACGGCTGCTCGACATGCATCAGCGCGGAGGCGTCGCGCACGGGCCGCACATCGACCTGCGAGCCGGGCAAGAACGCCACAGCGCCGCCGAGATCGACGGTGAAGCCGCCCTTGACGCGCCCGAAGATGGCGCCTTTGACGCGTTCGTCGTTGGCGGCGGCCTTCTCCAGCCGGTCCCAAGCCTCTTCGCGGCGGGCTTTCTCGCGGCTGATGACCGCCTCGCCACGAGCGTTCTCAACCCGCTCGAGGTAGACCTCGACTTCGTCGCCAGGGGCGATTTCGGGCGGATGGCCCGGCTTGGCAAATTCCTTGAGGTCGACACGGCCTTCCATTTTGTAGCCGATGTCGATGATGGCTTGGCCGGCCTCGATGGCGAGAACGGTCCCCCGGACAACAGAGCCCTCGTCGGGGGTGGCGAGTTCGAAGCTTTCGTTCAGCAGGGCTTCGAATTCATCAAGACTTGTGTTTGCGGACATATGTGTCAGTTTTTTCCTTCGAGAGTTTTACGGGCCACACGGTTGGATCCGTGGGTCTTTCAGAAGTTCCGCCCGAGAAACGCCAAATGGTCCCGAGGCGATTGGAGGTCAGGACCGCACGCTCTCAAGACGTTCTTCTGTCAGCGCTATCGCCTCAGCGACGGCCGCTTCTATAGACAAGTCGGTGGTGTCGAGCAAGACCGCATCGCTTGCCATCGCCAGGGGGGCACTCATGCGGCCGCTGTCGCGGGCATCACGGCTGGCCAAGTCGCGTTTGACTTCGGAGAGCGTCATTTTGGTGTCCGACTTTGCAAGCTCTGCGTGACGGCGTTTGGCGCGCACGGCGTCGGAGGCCGTGACGAAGAGCTTCACCTCCGCCTCGGGGCAGATCACGGTTCCGATGTCGCGCCCGTCGAGGACGGCACCGCCCTCCTGGCGCGCAAAGCTGCGCTGAAAGGACATAAGCGCCTCACGCACCTCGGGCATTGCGGCGACCTTCGAGGCGGCGCGTGAGGCCATCGGGCCGCGGAGGTCGTGGCGGGTCATGTCGTGGGCTGCAAGGCGTTCGGCGAGGTGCGCCGCGGCTTTCGCAGTGATGATGCCGCGGCCCTGCTCCAGCGCCTTCAGGCCCACCGCCCGATAGAGTGTTCCGGTGTCGAGATGCTTGAACCCGAAGTGGCGGGCGATACGCTTGGCCAGCGTTCCCTTTCCGGCGGCCGCCGGCCCGTCGATTGCCACCGTAAATTCCATCAAGACCCCGCCCACCGTGACCTTCAGGCTGGTACGCTCAGCGACTTGCGGCTGTCAAACCGTCCGTCGGCGGAACGTCAGGTAGTGTGGCTTGCGCCCCTCGCGGAGCGCCTTGACTTCGTACCGCGTGCGGCGCCAGTCGGCCCAGGGCACCTGCCAGTCTGCGGCACGGGCGGCCATCCAGTCGAACGCCGGATGTGCGTGGAGCACTTCGACAGAGTGGCGGGCATAGTCCGCGATGTCCGTGGCCACCCGCAGGGTGGCGCCGGGCGCCATGGCGCGCGCGAGTGGGTCGAGGTTCTCGGCGTTCACGAATCGGCGGCGGTGATGGCGCTTTTTCGGCCAGGGATCTGGGTAGAGGAGGAAGACACGCGCGACGGATGCCTCGGGAAGGACGTCGAGAAGATCGCGCGCGTCGCCCGGGTGGACGCGTATGTTGCTGAGACCCTCCGACGCGATCTTGGGGACCAGCATCGCGACGCCGTTCACGAAGGGCTCGCAGCCGATGACGTCCGTGTCGGGGTTGGCCGCCGCCTGGTGAAGGAGGTGCTCGCCGCCGCCAAAGCCGATCTCGAGCCACAGAGGCGCATCGCGACCGAAGAGTTCCGACGGAGAGAGCGGCCGCCTCTCTGGGTTTTCACTCCACGTGACGCCCCGTGGCCGGAGGCTTTCGAGGGTCGTCTCGAGATGGGAAATCTGGCCCGGCCGGAGCCTTTTGCCATGGCGCCGGCCATAGAAGTTGCGAAAGGGGGCGCCGTCATCACGGGTCGGGGCAGTCATGGTCACTCCGCTTGGACGGGTGCGCGCCTAGCATTGGCGCGAGGGGCGCGCAATGCTGGCCCCCCGCGCGGCGCTCTCGGCCGGGCAGGGCCCGTGTCAGGCTGAGGTGGTCCGGCTGGCCGGGTTTCCTCCGCTCCGATGAAGCAGGGAGGCTGCGGCAATTGCCAGGACCAGCATGAGGGCGAACGGACGTTCGCCGAGCGTGACGTAAGGCGGCGGAGTGGCGGCCGCGGGCAGGGCGACGTCGAGATAGCCGGCCTCGCCCAAGGCAATTTGGCCGAGGATGCGTCCGTCCGGGGCGATGACCGCGGAGACGCCCGTGTTGGCCGAACGGGCGACGGGCAGGCCCTGTTCGACGGCGCGAAAACGCGCCTGTGCGAGGTGTTGATAGGGTCCCTGCCAGGTGCCGAACCAGGCATCGTTTGTGATGTGGACAAGCCAGGTTGCGTTGCCGCGGCCGGCGCGAACCTCCTCAGGGAAGACGGCCTCATAGCAGATGAGCGGGAGAAAGGGGGGGAGACCCGCTGCGCTGAGGGGGGCGAGGGCCGGACCCGGGCCGTAGCCGCCGCCGGTCTCTGCGGCGAGGCCGAATATGCTGAGGCGCGCAAAGAAATCGGCGAAGGGCATGTACTCCCCGAAAGGGACGAGGTGGACTTTGTCGTAGACGGCGTCCGTCCCGGTGACCGCAAGCGTGTTCCGCCAGCGCCCGTCCCCCGGCCAGCGCCGGGTGCCGTAGATGACGGGAACGCCCCGTGCGGCCTCGACCATGGCGGCCTCGGCTGCGGGATGCTCCTTGTGGAGGAACGGGACCGCGACCTCGGGCCAGATGACAACATCCGGGCTGCCGGCGGCGGCAGTTGCCTCGAGCTGACGCCGCCAGAAGATCGGGATCTGGTCTTCCTGCCATTTGAGGTGTTGAGCGGCATTCGGTTGGACCAGCCGCACCGTCAGTTGGTCGGGCGCCGGGGGCTCCTCGGGACTGAGGGACGGCAGCGCTGCCGCCGCAGCGATGGCCAGCGCGACACCCCCCAAGCGGAGGCCTGCTGCGGGCAGACAGATCGCAGTGAAGAGCAGGAAGGTGAGGCCGTAGGGGCCAATCCAGGCGACCGCTTGCAGCCAGGGTGTTTCAAGAAGGCCGTAGGCGGGCAGCGCCCAGGGGAAGCCTGTCAGGATTGTGCCACGGAGCCACTCCGCCCCCGACCAGAGGGCCGCGAGGGCGAGGAGGCGCGGGGCGCCCGGGCGCCAGAGTGCCGCCAGCGCGAAAGCCGCCGACCAAAAGAGGCCCAAGCCGAAGGCCATGCCGCCGAGCGCGAAGGGCGCCATCCAGCCATGGCGCGGGGCGTCGACGAAGAAGGGCTCCAAAATCCAGGCGAGCACGAGGGCAAAGTGCCCGACGCCTGCGGTGAGGCCGAGCCAGGCCGCGGCCCTCGGCCCCGAGGCGGCGAGATGCAGATGGGCCAGAAGGAGGCCGGCGACGAGCAGCGCCGGCCAGACGTTGAGCGGCGCTTGCGCCAGTCCGAGAACCGCGCCGCCGCCGAGCGCGCTGAGCAGGGGGCGACGGAGGATCGCCCCGCTGGCATGGGCGACCAGCGCGGGCACTTACTCGGCGGCTTGGTCGACTGTGACCGCGCTCCGCAGGCGAACACGGATGCGCTTGAGGCTGCGGGGATCGGCGTCGACCACTTCGAACTCGTGTCCACCCGGGTGGCACACGATCTCGCCTCTCGCGGGAACGCGGCCTGCGAGCATGAAGACAAGGCCGCCGAGCGTGTCGATGTCCTCTTCCGTTTCGTCGGCGACCAGGGCCACGCCCGAGACGCTCTCAAACTCGGAGAGTGCAAGGCGCGCGGAGGAGAGGTAGATGCCGGGGGCTTCCTCGATCCAGAGCGTATCCTCGTCGTCGTCGTGCTCATCCGCGATCTCGCCGACAATCTGCTCCACGAGATCCTCGATCGTCACGAGACCGTCGACGCCGCCATACTCATCGATCACCAGCGCCATATGAGTGCGCTCGGACTGCATTTTCTGGAGCAGCACGCCCATCTGCATCGAGGGCGGCACATAGAGGAGTGGGCGGAGCAGCTTGCGCAGATCGAAGGCGGGTTCCGTGCAGTCGAACCCGTAATGGAGCGAGATGTCCTTGAGGTGCACAAAGCCGAGCGGGTTGTCGAGGGTCTCCTCAAACACCGGCAGCCGGGAATAGCTCGACGCCCGGAAGAGCGCCACAACATCCTCGAGCGTGGCATCGATCGGCACGGACGCTATGTCGGCGCGCGGCACGGAAATCGACGCCACACGCACTTCGGCCATATTGCGCACGTTGCGCAACATGGCATGCGCATCCTCAGTGGTCGGACGATCCGATGTTAGATCGGAACCATCATCGGGTTTGCCGCCGTTCACGATCCAGCCGAGCCAGGTTCCCAACCCGCTTTGACTGTCTTGGTCCTCAAGCCCCTCGGTTGGCTTGGCTTCGCCGTCGGCGCGATCGCCCATCGTCCCCTATCCACAGCATCGCACTTTGCAAGGCGACCCCGTTAGTATGGGGTCGACAGTCCGAGCCTTGCAAGGGCACTGACTTCCAATTTTTCCATGATTTGCGCCTCCTCCTCGATTTCGTGGTCGTGACCCAGGAGATGAAGCAGCCCATGCACGATCAGATGGCAGACGTGATCCCGTAGGGGGCACGGTTTTGCGGCCGCCTCGGCCGCGCAGGTCTCGTAGGCAAGGGCAATGTCGCCGAGGGCAGCGCGGCCGAAGCGGTCCTCGCTCGGGGTGTCACCGGGGCGAAGTGGCTGCGATGGCCAGGAGAGAACATTGGTAGGTGTCGGACGGCCGCGGAACGTCTCGTTGAGGTCTGCCAGGCGCGCGTCGGCTGCGGCGAGGAGGGCGACTTCGACGGGTTGGGTGAGCCCCACTTCGGCGAGTGCGGCATCAACGGCCCGGGTGGCGAGCGCGTCCAGGTCGAGCGTCTCCCAGCGCGGGTCTTCGATCACCACATCGACTGTGGCGGTCACGGCTCCTCGCGGGCGCGCTCATAGGCTTCGATGATCCGGGCAACCATCGGGTGGCGCACGACATCGGCTGCGGCGAAGCGGGTAAAGCCGATGCCTTCGACCGTGCGCAGGACCCGCTCGGCCTCGACAAGGCCCGAGGGTTGGCCTTTCGGCAAGTCGATCTGGGTCATGTCGCCGGTGATTGCCATCCGGCTGCCCTCGCCGAGGCGGGTGAGAAACATCTTCATCTGCATCGCCGTGGCGTTCTGCGCCTCGTCGAGGACGACGAAGGCATTTGAGAGCGTGCGGCCCCTCATGAAGGCCAGGGGCGCGATCTCGATCTGCTTCTCTTCGATCAAGCGCGTGACCTGCTTGCCGGGCAGGAAGTCGTTCAGCGCGTCGTAGAGCGGCTGCATATAGGGGTCGACCTTCTCCTTCATGTCGCCGGGGAGGAAGCCGAGGCGTTCCCCCGCCTCGACGGCGGGACGGGAGAGGATGATGCGGCTCACGCGGTTCTCGATGAACATCGCGACGGCGGCGGCGACTGCGAGATAGGTTTTGCCAGTGCCCGCGGGGCCGATGCCGAAGATGAGTTCGCGGTCGAAGAGCGCCCTAACATACGCGCGCTGGGCAGGCGTGCGCGGCTCGACCACTTTCTTTCGTGTGCGGATCTCGATCTCGCCGGCGCCAAACATCTCAAGTTGATCCGGCGCGAGTTCGGTCCGCTCGGGGCGCTGCATGCGGAGCGCGCCTGTGACGTCACCGGGCTCCACGGGGCGGCCCTGCTCGAGGCGGGCATAAAGTGCGCCGAGCACCTCGGCGCCGCGGGCGATGTCGACCTCAGGTCCGTGCAGGCTCAGTTCGTTGCCGCGCCGCGTGATGACAATGCCAAGTCCCTCCTCGAGAAGGGCGAGGTGTCGGTCGTGTTCGCCGCAGAGGTCGATCAGGAGGCGATTGTCGGGAAAGCTGACGCGACGCTCGGACAAGTCTCCGTCCGCCGGTGCCTGGGGGAGGATGTTCGGCAAGATCGCTCCATGCTCAGTGCGCGGAGCCTGCCAGAGCGATAGGGCGGGAGGCAAGGATTTTTGCCGGTGCGCGGTCTCCCGGCCGCCCGACGCCTGCCGGCGGAGGCTCCCGCCGGCCCCACCCCGCCTCCCCCGGCAGGCGTCGGGCGGCCGGGAGGGCTCCGCGGATGGTCAGGGGATGCGCGGCATCCGCACCATCAGCATGGCTTGGATGATTGGATTGCGGAGGCGATCTAGGTCGAGCGCTTCGTGGACGCCGGTCGTGGTCTCTCCGTTGATCCGGGCGGTCACGCCGGTGCGGCAGTAAAAGGGGGCGTCGAGCATCGACTGCGCCACTTTTGGGGCGGTGCCGGCATCGGAGCGCGCTGTGCGGCGGACGCGCCAGAGGCCGGGTCGCATGGCGGCAAAGGGCGGGGCGTCGATGGGGTCGACGCGCCCGTCGCGCCTGAAGCGAAGCGCGAGGGCGAGGTCGGTGCCGTCGCGGCGACTGGCGTCGTAGAAGGCGACCGATCCGTCCGCCACGGGGTGGCGTGCCCAGGTCCAATACTGGAAGTCGTCCTCGAGTGCGCGGGTGCCGAAGTTTGCGTCGAAATAGCCGTGGCCCTGCCAGCGCCAGCGATCCTCACCGAGATCGACCTCGACCCGGGCGGTGGGGGCAAAGGGCCGCCAGATGTGTCCGTCATCGTGGTGGAGCGGTGCTTCGACCTCTGTCACTGCGGTGGGGTGGAGGCGGATCCGGCCGCGGAGGCGGCCAATATGAGGCGTCGAGATCTCGTCGACCTCGATCTCGAGCGCGTCGCCTGACCAACTGATCGCCGAGGGGCCGACCTGGAGGCGATCGGATGACTGTGAGACGTGGCGTGCGCCGCGCTCGGTCATCGTCCAGCGGCCAGCGGGCCCGTAGAGCGCGACGTTGATCGCGCAGTGGTTCAGGGGCGTCTTGCGCCCCGACCAGATATAATACGGAGAAAAGACAGAGCCGATAAAACCGATGACCGAGACGCCACGGCGTCCGTCATCACTGAGTCCATCGACATACCACCAAGCATATCCCCCCGGCGCGACGTCGATGTCAAAGCGCGGTCTGAGACGATCGCTGCGGCCGCGTGCCGTCCGGAGAGTGCCGCCATGGGAACCCCCGGCCCCGGATGTGTTCCACCGCCCGCGAGATAAAGGCCGGCGATGGGCGTCCGCGCTTTCGGCCGCTTGAAGCTCGCCATCAGACCGTGCGGGTTCGCCCCGTAGAGCGCGCCCCCCGTCGCGGGAAACAGCCGCTCGAAATCCCATGGCGTCGTCAGCGCCTCCGCTCCGGGACGGGTGAGCCGGAGCCCCGCGGCCTCCAGCCTCTCGAAGGTCCTCGTCTCGCATGTGCGGATCTCCTGTTCGGACGGCACGACGACGTCCCCATCTGCGGGGGCGTTCATGATGATCTGAAAGCGCTCTGGGCCGTCTGGCCCCTCTCCCACGCTGTTGCGGTCCTGCGCGCAGAGGTAGATCGTGGGGTCGCGGGGGACGCGACGGATGGCAAACAGGTCGTGGAATTCGGCCTCGTAGTCATCGCCGAAAAAGACGTTGTGATGGGCGAGGCGGACGCCGGCGGCCGGGCTCGCGAACGTCCAGACATAGGCTGAGAGGGACCGGTCGTTCCGCGACCGCTGTCGCACCGCCCCCTGTGCCGCCTGGCCGAGACGACCCGCTGCAAGGGCGGCCGGGTCGCCGTTGAAGACGACCGTGTCGGCGAGGAAGGCTTCGCCCGTCCGGAGCGTCACGCCGCGGACATGAGAATCGGCCACCAGGATTTCGCGCACATCGGCGCCGTAGTGGAAGAGAACCCCGCGCTCCTTCGCCAGGCGCTCAAGCCCGCGCGCCAGCGCGCGCATTCCGCCGGAGACCAAGTGAACGCCCCGCGCCTCTGCCTGCCAGATCAACGTCAGGAGGGCGGGCGACAAAAACGGCGAGCCGCCGACATAGGTCGCGTAGCGGGCGAAGAGCTGGCGGAGGCGCGGGTCGCGGAACGTGCCGGTCAACTCCCGCCACATGGATTTCAGCGGTTTGGAGGCCCGTGTGACGCGAAACAGATTCGGGCCGAGCGCGCGGGTGACCGAGAGCGGCCCGGGCGCGGGCGCTCTCATCATCGGCAGGTCGAGCGCCTCGAAGAGCATGGCAGTGCGGTCGTTGAAACTTCGGAACGCGTCGGCGTCGGCCGGACCGGAGAAGGCGCGAATGGCTTCGGCCGAGGCCTCCGGGTCCGCATAGAGATCCAGCCAGCCGCCATCGCGCCAATGGTGGCGCGCGATCACCGATGCGGAGGTGAGCGTCAGGTGATCCGAGATCCGAGCGCCGATGTCGGAGAAGAGCTCCTCGAAGATCGGGCGGAGCGTGAAGACAGTGGGTCCCGCATCCACAGGGCCCGCGGCCGAGGGCATCGTTCGGATCTTCCCGCCCGGCGCCGCATTACGATCGAAGACGCTGACGCGAAGGCCGCGATCAGCGAGATCCAGCGCTGCGGTCAGGCCGCCTATGCCGGCGCCCACGACGACTGTGTGCTGACCATGGCTCCGCATCACCCGTGCCCCCTTTGCCCGGTTTCGCGCAGTCAGGCGATTGACAAGTCACACGCCGACTGTCCAATGTAACTGACAGCATACTGTCACGACTCTGAGACAGCTGTAAACTGAGAAGGGCTTCCATGCAGGACAGGATCGAAACCGCCCTCACGGCCGCCCTCGGGCACGCCACTCTGCGCGGGGCGCCCCCGAAGCTCGCAAAGGCGCTGTCGCATGCGGTGTTTCCGGGCGGTGCGCGGGTAAGGCCGCAGCTCGCTCTCGCCGTCGGAACGGCGTGCGGCGACGACAGGCCGGATCTGATCAATGCCGCCGCAGCCTCGATTGAGTTGATGCACTGCGCGAGCCTCGTACATGACGATCTGCCTTGTTTCGACGATGCCGACCTCCGGCGTGGCAAGCCGACCGTGCACACGGCCTTTTCGGAGCCGCTCGCCATCCTTGCCGGCGACGCTCTAATTGTGCTCGCCTTCGAGACCCTAGCACGCGCGGGCACCGCGGCGCCGGAGCGGCTTGGCCCGCTGGTCGCAGCGCTCGGAGCGGCGACCGGCATGCCGGGCGGAATTTGCGCGGGCCAAGGGTGGGAGAGCGAGGCTGAGGTTGATCTCAGCGCCTATCACATGGCCAAGACGGGCGCTTTGTTTGTCGCGGCAACGACGATGGGGGCCGCTGCGGCCGGGGCCGACACCGAGCCCTGGCGAGAGCTCGGCGCCCGGATCGGTGCCGCCTTCCAGGTGGCCGACGATCTCCGTGATGCGTTGCTGAGCGAGGAGGAGCTCGGCAAGCCCGCCGGTCAGGACGATGCTCATATGCGGCCCTCCGCGGTTCGGGAGCTTGGCGTGGAGGGCGCTGTCAAACGCCTCCATGACATTCTCTCAGGGGCGATTTCCTCGATCCCCTCCTGCCCGGGGGAGGCCGTGCTCGCCCGAATTGTTTCGGCTCAAGCGCGCCGGCTGACGCCCGCGGGCTTCCCGGCCGCGGTCGCCTGAGCAGACCGGGTGGCGCTCGTCGGACCCGAGACGCTGCCAGGATGGCCCTCGCGCCTTGCGGACGCACTCCGCCGCTGGCGCGACGCACGGATCTCTGATCCGAGATTTCAGGCGTGGGCGGCGGCCTTCCCGCTGACCCGAGGCCTCGTACGGCGGCGCTCGGCCGCGCTCCACCAAATCGTTTCGGGTTTTGTGCAAAGCCAGGTTTTGGCGGCGGCGGTTGAGCTCGACCTGTTCAAACATGTCTCTGCTGCGCCGCTTTCGGCCGGAGAGATTGCGGCCGCGACCGGTCTGCCGCCCGATGGGGCGCGCCGGCTTGCGCAAGCAGCGGCGGCGCTCGACTTTTTGGTGCTCCGTCGCGATGGCCGCTACGGGCTCGGCCCGCTCGGAGCAGTGATGATCGGCGCGCCGGGCCTCATGGAGATCGTCCGCCACCATCGGCTTTTTTACAAGGATCTGGCCGATCCCGTGGCCCTCTTGCGCGGGCCGGAGACGACGGCCCTCTCGCAGTTCTGGGCGTATGTCGCCCCGGATGAAGGCGGCGGCCTGCCGGAGGCAGCGGCCGCGTATTCCCGGGTGATGACCGAGACGCAGGCCATGGTCGCCGCAGAGACGCTGGCGACGGGCGCCCTCCATGGCGTGCGCCACCTCCTCGACATTGGCGGCGGGGAAGGGGCCTTCGTTTCCGCGGCCCTCGCCAATGACCCTGCGTTGCGCGGCACGGTCTTCGATTTGAAGCCGGTGGCGGAGCTGGCGGCCGCGCGGCTCTCGGCTGCGGGTCTCAGCACACGTGCGACGGCCATCGGCGGCAGTTTCCGCACGGACCCACTTCCGACGGGTGCAGACGCGGTGAGCCTGATTCGCGTTGCCTACGATCACAGCGACGCCACAGTGGCCGCCCTGTTGGCGCGGATATTCGATCACCTGCCCCCCGGTGGTCGACTGATCCTCTCCGAGCCGATGTCGGGCGGCGACCGGCCGAGCTTGGCGGGCGACGTCTATTTCGGGATGTACACCGCCGCGATGACCAGCGGCACGCCGCGGTCCGCAGCAGCGCACACGCGGCTCCTCCAGGCGGCCGGGTTCGTCTCAGTGCGCACGCCGCGCACACGCAACCCGATGATCACGAGCGTTGTGACGGCGCGAAAGCCCAATCCGGCGGCGCACACCTCAAAACCGCAATGATTGTTTGACAAGAGAAAGTGTCAGACTTAATTTACACACACCTAGCGGTGAAATGCCGCAGCAAACAGCTCAAGTCTCTGAAATGACGTGAGGAACCAGCAGGGTGGAGATGCAGACGACGGCGATCCTGATGCGCGCGCCGGGCGAGATTCGCCCGGAAACGGTCGATCTGAGACAGCCGGGTCCCGGTGATTGCGTGGTTCAGATTGACCACTCTGGTATCTCCACCGGGACTGAGCGGCTCCTCTACACCGGACGGATGCCGAACTTCCCCGGCATGGGCTACCCCCTGGTTCCGGGCTACGAGAGCATCGGCACTGTGATGGAGGCGCCGAAGGGATCGGGGCTGACAATCGGGGATGCCGTGTTCGTGCCGGGCGCCGATTGCTACTCGGAGGTGCGTGGGCTCTTCGGTGGCGCTGCGCAAACGGTGATCTGTCCGACTGAGCGGCTGTTGCGCGTGGACGCAGGGATCGGCGAGACAGGCGTCTTGATTGCGCTCGCCGCCACGGCGCGGCACGCCCTTGCCGGCCTGCGCACGGCGCTGCCTGATCTCATTGTTGGGCACGGTGTGATGGGGCGTCTCCTGGCGCGGTTGACCGTCGCGGCCGGTGGCCCGCCCCCCACGGTCTGGGAGGTGGATCCTGCGCGGCGCGAAGGCGCCTTGGGATACACCGTCCGCGCTCCTGAGGGCGATACGTGCACCTACAGCGCGATCTACGACGCCTCGGGGGACCTCTCTCAGCTCGACAGGCTGATCGGCCGCCTCGACAAGGGAGGGGAGATCGTCCTTGCAGGCTTCTATGCCGAGCCGGTGTCCTTTGCCTTTCCGCCCGCCTTCATTAGGGAGGCGCGGCTCCGCATCTCGGCGGAATGGACCCGTGTGGATCTGGAGGCCGTGCGCCGGCTGATCGAGGACGGGCATCTCGATCTCTCGGGCCTCCTCACCCACAGCCGGCCGGCGGACGAAGCCTCAGCGGCCTACACGCAGGCTTTCTCCGATCCCGCCTGCCTCAAGATGTGCCTCAACTGGAAGGGCTGCCAATGACCCCGTTGGACGATCGTGTTCCGGACCTGCGAGGCGATCCCATCGCCCGCGCGGACCAATCCCTCCGCGCAGAGGCCAAGGCAGCGCCCGAGCCGCTCCCCGTGGCGACGCCCACCAAAAAAACCCAGATTATCGCGATCTACGGAAAGGGCGGCATCGGCAAGTCGTTCACGCTCGCCAATCTCAGCCACATGATGGCCGAGCAGGGCAAACGGGTGCTCCTGATCGGTTGCGACCCAAAGTCCGACACGACATCGCTTCTCTTCGGCGGCAAAGCCTGCCCAACGATCATCGAGACCTCGACCCGGAAAGGCCTTGCGGGTGAGCCCGTGGCGATCGGCGATGTCTGTTTTAAGCGGGGCGGCGTCTTCGCAATGGAGCTCGGCGGGCCGGAAGTCGGACGCGGCTGCGGTGGACGCGGGATCATCCACGGGTTCGAACTGTTGGAGAAACTCGGCTTCCACGAATGGGACTTCGACTACGTCCTGCTCGACTTTCTGGGTGACGTGGTCTGCGGCGGCTTTGGGCTGCCGATTGCACGGGACATGGCACAGAAGGTCATCGTCGTCGCCTCAAACGATCTGCAGAGCCTCTATGTGGCCAACAATGTTTGCTCTGCGGTGAAGTACTTCCGCGGGCTTGGCGGCAATGTCGGCGTCGCAGGAATGGTCATCAACAAGGATGACGGCACTGGCGAAGCGGCGGCCTTCGCCGAAGCCGTGGAGATCCCGGTTCTCGCAGCGATCCCGGCGGATGACGATCTGCGCCGGAA